>JALYZW010000200.1 GCA_030945725.1 Verrucomicrobiota bacterium
CTACCGGCCGGCGGAGGTTTGGAATCGGCGGACGAACTGACGCTCTATCACGCCTTAGCTGGGCGGCGTTTGCTTGAGTGAGGGGACGGACTGCAGGCCATCCTGAAACGTCGGGCTAACACTTCTTCGAGATAGCGTCCGATCGCGCGCGCTCGCTGTCATCCTGAGCCGCGCAGACGGCGAAGGATCTCGCCGATTCAAGCGGCGTGTTCTTCTTGTTTGAGAAGCAGCAATGTAATCCGGACTTCGTGGTGGCGTGCCATTCCGAAGAAAGCCATGGTGTTTGTGTGAGGTCCTTCGCCGTCTACGCGGCTCAGGATGACAGGCGTGTGCGTACGGTTTGCGGCGCGGTGACACCGGGTCCCGGTTTGCGTTCCGATTTCCGCGCAGATAAACTGAGCTTCCGATGTCCTGCGCCAAGATCGATCCGTCGCTTCACCAGGCGCAGAAGCCGCCTTGGATTAAAGTGCGGCTGCCCTCGAACCCGGTTTTCTTCTCGACCAAGGCGCTCATCTCCGACCTTCGCCTGCACACGGTCTGCGAAAGCGCGCAATGCCCTAACCGCTGGGAATGCTGGAGTCAGGGCACCGCGACGATGATGATCGCGGGCGAACGCTGCACGCGTGCGTGCGGCTTCTGCGCCGTCAGCACGGCGAAGCCTTTTCCACTGGAAGAAGATGAGCCGGCGCGCGTCGCGGAGGCGGTTCGACGGATGGGATTGAAGCACGTCGTGATCACCGCGGTCGCGCGTGACGACCTGAAGGACGGCGGGGCGAACCACTTCGCGCGCACGATCACCGCGGTGCGGGAAATGGATCCGGCCATCGTGATCGAGGTGCTCGTGCCTGATTTTCACGCGCAGGAATGGTGCATCGATCTCGTGCTCGCAGCCGCGCCGGAAATTTTCAACCACAACATGGAGACCGTGGAACGCCTTACGCCTTTTGTCCGATCGCGGGCGAAATATCGGACGTCGCTCGAAGTCCTGCGAAAAGCGAAAGAGCGGTCGCCAAAAGTCGTGACGAAAAGCGGCGTGATGCTCGGGCTTGGGGAGAGCGACCCGGAGCTTTTCCAAACCATGGATGATCTGCGCGCCGTCGGCTGTCAGGTGCTCACGCTGGGCCAATATCTCCGGCCGACACCGCAGCATTTGCCGGTCGTAGAGTTCGTCTCGCCGGAGCGCTTCGAGGCCTACGGCGAGATCGCGCGCGCGAAAGGTTTCGAGCACGTAGCGTCCGGCCCCTTGGTTCGCAGCTCGTATCACGCTGCGGATTTTCATCCGGTCGTTCGTTAGGCGATGGACCGGTCAGCGCCCGGTCGACCTGCGAGCCGGACGAGCGTCGGCGTAATTATTCCCGCGTATCAGGAAGAGAAGCACGTTGCGGATGTGGTGCGCCGATCCCTGGCGCAAGTCGATCGTCTGGTGGTCGTCGATGACGGCTCGACTGATGCGACGGCGGAAGAAGCCCGAGCGGCCGGAGCGGAAGTCATCGTGCATCCGGAGAACCGCGGAAAAGGCGAGTCGATCAAAAGCGGGTTCCGCTATTGGCTCGAGCGAGACGTCGATTTCGCGCTTATCCTCGATGCTGACGGCCAGCATTTACCCGAAGAGATTGAGTATTTCCTGAAGGCTGCTGCCGCGACCGATGCGCGTCTCCTGGTCGGCACACGCATGCGCGACGTGAGCCGTATGCCAATGGTTCGTCGGTTTGTAAATCGCTACATGAGCGACAAGATCAGCAAAGTGTGCGGGCAGAAAATTCCGGACACGCAATGCGGTTTCCGAATGGTGCATCGCGAAATCCTTCCGCACCTTCTTGGCGGGACGACTCACTTTGATTACGAGACGGAAATGTTGATCATCGCGAGTCGGAAGGGATATCGCGTCGACTCCGTCCCCATCAGCACCGTGTATTCTGACGAGGTCAGCAGCATCCATCCGATCCGGGATACGATTCGATTTTTTCGTCTGATTCGCCGTTACGAGAAAGCGTAGCGGCGCGTTTCTTTACAACAGTCCGCTCCGCCGAAAGTCGCCCAGGTTTCCGCGCGAAGAGCTCTCGATGAGGTCGATCGTGAACTTGAGCAGGCAGATTTCCCATCCTTCATCGACCCCTTCGATGACGGCGCTGCGCCGTTCGTCCGACCGTTCCACCTCACGCGTCGTGTGCGCGATCACGGAGCTTATCGAATCGCGGAACATTTGCTCCGTGACATCCGTCTTGCGAAAACGAAAACCGTAGCGCAAGACCGCCACGTTCCGGATTCGTTCGCGGAGGCGCTCAACGTAGCTTTCGGCTTTCTCGCCAAAGCCTTCGAGCAGCAGACGACAGTAATCATCGGGCGTGACGATCTCGGGCCGTTCCGCATGGATATTGCCGCGCCGCACGCGAACGGCGTTGGCCTGGTCCATCAACTCCGTAATGAGATGAAACTGGAAGCTCGTGCTGCCGAAGGTGGCGATCTGTTGCGCGGGAGCGACGATCACACGCGTGTTCTCGATCGCGTATTCAAAGTCGTCCTGCTTGAGCATCGCGGACAGTAAACGCTTTCCCTACAATTACACCTGCGTCGGCACGGCGATGCGGGCCGGGTCCGGAACACGATCGGGCACTCTTCCCGCGCGCCACCGTTGAACGGCGTCCACGGTGAAGATCGCGAGACCGATCCAGATCAAGACAAATGTGATCGCGTGCCCGCGGGTGAACGGTTCGTGATACAGAAAAACGCCGACAAAGAACGAGCCGGTCGGCGCGAGATATTGCAAAAATCCGACCGTCGTAAGCCGCAGATGCCGCGCGGCGTGTCCGAACCAGACCAGCGGCAAACCAGTCACGATCCCGGTGCTCATGAGGAGAAGCGCGATCCGCGGATCAGACAGCGCGAACGCAGCGCCTCCCCGGTGATTGAGAACCAGAAGGTAGATCACGGCGAAGGGCGTGAGCAAGGTTGTCTCCAAAAATAAACCCGGGATCGGTCGCGTGCCCGACACTTTGCGCAGCAATCCGTAAACCGCCCATGACGTGCAAAGCACAACCGCGATCCAAGGAAATTTGCCGTAGCCGAACGTCAGATTCAGGACGCCGAAGAAGGCTAGAAGCACGGAAACAAACTGGAGGCGGGTGAGGCGTTCCCGCAGAAATAGCGCGCCGAAAAGTACGTTGACCAGCGGGGTCATGAAATAGCCGAGGCTCGTCTCGAGGACGCGGCCGACGTTGACCGACCAGATGAAAAGCAGCCAATTAAGAGAAATGGCCAGACCGCTCGCGAAGCAATACTGGAGCGCGCGAAGGGAGCGTGCGCCAGCGATTAACTCTCGCCAACGGCGCTGCCAGGTGAGCAGCGCGATAAGGAAAAT
>JALYZW010000039.1 GCA_030945725.1 Verrucomicrobiota bacterium
TCCTGCGCTCCACCTTGACTGTGCTCGCTCGCCGAAACCGAGGTTCTTTATCGATTCACCCCAGAAACCGACTTGGCTGCCCTAAATATCAGAGTTCGCCAGCAAGTGCTTCTGCGGGCGCGCCACGCCTAACGATTCGGCCGCGTTCCAAAAGCACGACTTCGTCGCAAAGCGCGATCAGCTCGCGCGCGTCGTGCGTGACGTAAATGAGCGGGATGCCGAATTCATCGCGGATTCGCAGCAGAAACGGGATGAGCCTTTTCTTTAGCTTTGAATCGAGGCTGCTCATCGGTTCGTCCAGCAAAAGCAGGCGGGGAGCCGACAGCACGGCGCGAGCAAAGGCGACACGCTGCTGTTCGCCACCGGAAAGAGTGGTGACATTGCGATCGAGCAGCGGCACGATTTCCATCAGCTCGGAGACGTGACTGATGGTGAAGGGGTCGTCCTGTTCCGCGTCGCGGTGGCAGGCGTAAGCCAGATTCCCGCGCACATCGAGGTGCGGAAACAGCGCGAGATCCTGAGGAACATAGCCAATCCGGCGGAGCCGGGGCGGCAGATGCAAATGCGAATCCGCATCGAAGAGTGTGTCGTCGCCCAGCCGTATACTTCCCGCGCTCGCGCGCTGAAGGCCGGCGATCAGATCGAGCAGGGATGTTTTCCCAGCCCCGGACGGACCGAAAACGCCGGTGACGGATTGATCAAACGTCGCATCGACCTCCAAGGCGAAGGCTCCAAGCGCAAGCCGGATCTGCTGGAGGCGCAGGTTCATCGTGGGCGTGTCCGCGTGGAGATAAGCTGACCACAAAGAACAGCCACGAAGACGATGGCAACCGACACGAGAAGCAGCGGTAAGGCGGCAGCGTCCTGACCGAGTTGCACATTTTGGTAGATGGCGAGCGAGATCGTCATGGTCTTGCGCGGGATCATGCCGGCGACAACCGCAGTCGCGCCGAATTCTCCCATGGCGCGCGCAAAGGCTAGGATCGCTCCCGCGACGATGCCGCGGAAGGCGAGCGGTAAACTGATGGTGCGAAAGACGCGCCATTCACTCGCGCCGAGTGTGCGCGCGATGTTCTCGAGGCGCGGGTTCACTTCTTCGAACGCGCTCTGGGCGGCGCGCACCAGCAGCGGAAAGGACATCACTGCACACGCGAGGACCACCGCGCGCCAGGTGAAGACGACATCCAAACCGACGCGGTCGAGCATTGAACCGAGCGGGCCGTTCCGCCCAAAGAGTATGAGGAGAATGAGTCCCGTAGCCACGGGCGGGACGAACAACGGCAGCATTACGGCTGTCTCGACTACGCCCTTCCCGCGCCAATCACGTCGCGCCAGCAGCCACGCGACGGCGATTCCTACCGGCAGGATTAGCAGCGTGCTAAGCGCTGAGATTTTGATCGTAAAGAAGACGATCTGCCAGGCGTCGCCGGTCACGGCGATACCTACTTCACGACGATGAAGCCAAATTTCTCGAATACCTTCCGCGTGTCGGGACTGGACATGTACTCGGCCAGTTTCCTCGCACGCTCCGGTTCCTTCGAAGCCTTTAGCACCGCCAGCGGGTACGAGATCCGAGGCCCTTCAGAGGCGGCGATTTCGACTGCAATTTTAACCTTCTTCGAAATCAGGGCGTCAGTTTTGTAAACGATACCCGCTTCGACATTTCCCGACTCCACTGCCGCCAACGCAGCACGAACGCTCTCCGTCGGGACAACCTTCTCCTTGACTGCATCCCAGAGTCCAAGCTTTTGCAGGTGCTCGCGCGCGTAAACGCCTGCCGGCACCGTCTGTGTTTCCGCCAAGGCCAGCTTCTTGTATTCTGGCTTCGCCAAATCAGAGGCTGATTTCGGCGTCACCGTCACGTTTGTCGGCACAACGATGACGAGCGTGTTGGAAAGCAGACTGCGACGCGTGCCGGCAAGTAAGAGTCCCTTCTGCTCTAGCGCGTCCATCTTGGCCTCATCGGCAGAAAGGAAAAGATCCGCGGGTGCTCCCTCCTCGATCTGGCGCGCCAGCATATTCGACGCGCCGAAGTTAAGTTGCAGCTTATCCCCGCTCTCCTTTTCGTAAGCCGCTGCAATGTCCTTCATCGCTTCGGTCAGACTTGCCGCGGCATGCACAGTCAGCTCGGCGCCGGAGACACCGATCGCGATTAGGAGGTTGCAGAGTAGGACGCCGACTTTGGGTTTCATGATGAATCATTTGTTTCCGCTGCCTTGCGACTAGGTGCGACGGGCGAGCGAGACGTTTGTCGCATTTACGAGCAAGAAGACTTTGTCGCCGGCGTTGAGCTTCATCTCCAAACGCTCAAGGCGTTCCGCATCAGAATCGGCGGCCCGCAGCGACGGGCAAATCAAAAGGAGAGACAACGCCAGCGCGAGAAGCCGAGGCATCCCGACGTTTTATCCACTCTCGATATATCCTGTCAAATATATCGGTCACCTCGACCGTTTTATTCCAGAAGGACGGCGATCTTTTTCCCGAACGGGGTCGCAGCCTTCGTGCTTTGCCCTTCCATTTTCTGATAGAGCGCGAGCACCTTGGTCCCGAGCGGCGTCAGCTTTCCGGTGCCGCCACCGGCACCCCCACGCGACATTGCGACGAGCTGACGCTCGGAATTACTGTTGAGATCCTGAACCAACTTCCATGCCCGCATGTATGACATCCGCATCTGCTTCGCGGCGGCCGAGAGGGAACCGCTCGCGGCAATGTGGGCCAGCAATTCCATCTTGCCCGGCCCAAGCAGGCGATCGCCGATGTAAAGGCGAATCCGCATCTTCAGAACAACGGTTTTTCGTTTCGGCATAGAGGTCGCCCGCGTTGGCAGTCTACCAACCGCTGCTAAGTCTAACGACGGAAAAATCACCTTGTCCTCTTCCGCTACGTTACGCTCCGGCTGCCGCTCTACTGCGGGTGCGCAGATCATCACGAGGAATGCTGAGCGCCGAAAGGCGCATCGCCACGCGTGAATCGCTCCTCGGTTGTATGGCTCGCTGCGCGCCGAAGACGAGGTCGTTATCGATTCACGCGAGGGATGTCGCGAGCGGAATAATTACGACGCGTACGGCTATGCGGCAGAACATATCCGATCATACCGTAACTCATGCACTCTTCGTAGCCCTTCGGCAGTTCGCAAGAATCACGTCGTGCACAGCCTTAAATGCTTCGCGACGCTCCGCGGCAATTCTTTCAAATATTCCTGAACAGTCTTGGCGTTGCTTGCATAATTGATGTCCTGAATATCTTCGCCAAGAAAAACAACGACGTCTCTTACTTCTAAACCTCACGACTTCCGGGTGAATCTTCTGAAGGCGTAGATGACTTTAACGTTCATCCTGCGGAGCCGCGGACCGTGCGCGTCTCGGCGACTTACAAGTTCTAAGCTCAACCGCGCTTACGATCCTATCGTTGGCTGCGCGCGGTCGGGAGAAGTTGGACACGACACGATTCTAGCCTCGCGACTGCGGCGCGTCTGCGTAGAGGGATGCAGAAGTTTCTCAGTGAATCCCCCGAGTGCGTTCTTTCATCGGCAACACTTCCAAACATGTCGTCCACCAGCCTGTTTTTATCGTCTGGATGAATTCTTGCGGGAGATGTTCAGCCTGCATTTCAGCCGCCAAATTTTCGTGATCATACTCGAGCGGCACAAAGTCGACTGCGACGCGCTTTGCCTCGTCGACGCTGATGAGCGCATACCAGACATTTGTTCGGCCGTCGTTTGCCGGGCGGCCGATTGCGCCGCAGTTTACAAAGTGTCGTCCGCTGGGCAAAACACGCTGCCAATGCAACCCTGTGTGCGTGCCGACGATAACGTCTGCGCCGTAGGCCTCGCAGAGCCTTTCCAGGAATGCGGTCGAGGTCGTCGTCTCCCAAAGGAACTCGTTCGTTTTGCGCGGTGACCCGTGGCAGAGAAGGACACGGACGCCGTTGAGGTCGAGCCGTAGTTCGGCCGGCAAGCCGCGCATCCACAGTTTATTTTCGTCCGAGGTATTCCGGAAGGTGTAATCGTAAGACAGGCGCGCGAAGTAATTGTCTTGCGCATCGGTGTAGCCGCACTGGCAGTCCGCCAGCTTGTTACCGACAGAGTTATCGTAGTTACCCTGCACGACCGGCACGCCAGCTTCGCGGAGCAGAGGAAACACCTTGTTCGGGTTCGGTCCGAAAGCACCGAGATCGCCTAGGCAAAAAATGCGATCCGCCCCTCGACGCGGCGCGTCTTCTAACAACGCAGCTAGCGCCAAATAGTTGGAGTAAACGCCGCCAAACACGGCGATTCGTTTTGTCATGCGGAGGTTTCGCTAAGGGCAACAACTGGCCGTTGCTGGCCTAACCAGTCCATTACTGTCTCGATCTGCTGGTGCCCGGTGCGCAGCAGAAAGTTGGGCGCGCGGCCGTAGCTTTTCATCCCGAGAGTAAAATAGCCCGGCTCGGGGTGCATCAACATCTCCGCGCCGAATGCGGGTGTCTTGAGGCAATCGGCCCCGACTTCCCCCAGCATGGAAGCCGCCAGCGGATAGGTGCCTTCGGTGGCCCAGCAGGTTTGCACTTGCAGCTCGCGCGCGAGCGTCATGTCAGGTCGGTATCCAGTTGTGACAATGATTCCGTCTACCTGAAGCGAGTCTGAGCCCCGCGGATCGGTGATGGTTATACCTAACGAGTCGCGGTGTAGTTGTATCGAATCAATCGAAGCGCCGCGATGAAGCGTGATGCGTCCATCATGCACCAGCCGGTTTGCAGCCGACGCGAGCCGAGCGCGTTCTCGGAGCGGATCATCGACGATCTCTTCTGCGGGTAACGCGCGGGCGCGCCGCAGCAGCCAATGAATTTCGGTGGGGCGATCAGCGGTTTCCAGCGTGGCCAGATTTGTTATCGCGGTCGCGGCAGAGTGTCCGGCGCCGACAACCAGCACACGCTTTCGGGAAAAGCGGCGGCGATCAGCGCCAGCCACGTCTGGGACACCATAGAAAATCCGGTGCGATGCTGCTTGTTCTCCCGGCGCGGGAATTCCAGAGTCGCCCAGGTTGTTAGGCTGTCCGTACGTTCCGCTGCAATCGAGCAGGACGTCGGCGCGGGCAATCCGCTCTCCGTGTTCCTCATTCACGAGCAATCGAAACGACGTTCTCGCGCGAGCCGGATCGCTGATGTGGTCGCCTTTGAGGACGCGCGACCGGCCAATCGCGCGGACCATCGACTTAGTGTGCAGAACCTCGGCACTAAAGGTGCGAGCTAGCGGCAGAAGGTAACCATCTCGAAAGTCTGCTCCCGACAGCAGTGCCTCGGCATCAGGCAACTTCACACCGGAGCTCCGCACCTTAGCCATGCCGAGCGCAGTGGCATTCATCGAGAAAGGCGAAAACATGCGGACGTGCCCCCATTGTCGAACCGCGTCCGACACCTCACCCTTCTCGAAAACCTCGACCTCGTATCCGCGCTCCATCGCCGCGAGTGCCGCTTCTAATCCAATCGGCCCCGCGCCGATGATGGCGACCTTTCGTTTCATCCGTGCGACTAGTTCTGCAGCGGCGTCGCGCCCAGCGCCGGATTATTTTCAGACCCGGACCGCGCCAGCCGCGATCCTTCCAGTCCTTGGCCGCTGGCATTGGAACAAAGCGCCCCGAATCGATAGCAGGTGATGCACGCCTGATGTCGCAGCCGGTAACCTTTCAGCGCGTCGCGCATGCTGTCGCCTAACCGCGCGTCCGGTTTATCGACCAGGATGGGACAGACATGCACGCCGCGATCGCTGACAACGCGGCTGTTATGACAAAGAAGCTGCGTTTCATCATAGCCGGCCATCATAGCTTCAGTGACGAACTCATAGCGGCCGTAACCATGGTCGCGCTTCGCTTCCTGACCGATCTTGAGTGAAGGCAGCAGCTTCATTCGCGGACGGGTGTAACCAATCTTCGCGAGGCGCGCTCGAAACTCGCGCAGGAATTCGTCGTCCTCGTGGATCTCCCATGAGCGCATCGAAGTTATGATCGGCAGAAATCCCGCGGCGACGAGCATCCGAACACCTTCCATCGCCTGGTCGAAGGTGCCGGGTCCGCGGATCGGATCGTTCGTCTCCGGCGAGAAACCGTCGATGCTGACGCGTAGTTCCAGCGAGTAACTCGAAGCGTCGCGCATGCCGGCGAGGCGCGCGATTTTATCATCGGTGAAACGCGTTGCGTTAGTCAGGACGGTAGCCGGGCCGACCGCGAGCGTTGCTTCCAGGATGCGAAAGATATCGGGATTAATAAAAGGCTCACCGCCGGTGAAGTAGTATTCCTTCACGCCATACTTCTGCGCTTCCTCCAGGAAGGGTTTGAACTGCTCGAACTTCATCAAGCCGAGCGTATGATTCTCGGGCGAGCACGAGATGAAGCAGTGGTTGCAACGCAAGTTGCAAAGCGTGCCGGAGACCTGGAACCAGAGCGCGTCCAGAGAGCTAAGGGGAAGGAATGGTGGACGGTCGGAATCCGTCGTCTGTGTCTCCGCGTTCTCTGTTTGTGAAAGGTCAATCATGCGCGCGGCCAGGTGAAAATCTCCTCGGGTTTCAAGCGGATGTGCACCGGCGTTCCGGAGGAAACGGAAGTGCGGTTATCGGTGTCCATGATCAATGTTTCCTCGCCGACGCGCAGATGCAGCCGGAGCCGGTTACCGAGGAAAGTGGAAGCTTCGACGAAACCCGAGAAGTCCGCTTCTTTTTTCTCCACCAATTCCAGCGCCTCGGGGCGGACGAGTGCCCAGCACTTCACTGCATTGCGGGGGTTAGTTCCGTTAACTCCGCCAAACGGCAAAAGCACTTTTCTCGATTCTGTCTCGCGCTCCGCCGCCACCACGTTCGAGTCGCCGAGGAAGGTTGCGACAAACAGATTTGCGGGGCGCAGGTAGAGATCAATCGGTGCACCCGTCTGTTCGACGCGCCCTTCATTCATCACGATCATCTCGTGACCCAAACCCATCGCTTCGCTTTGGTCGTGCGTGACGTAAACGGTGGTCACCTCGAGTTCACCGAGCAGCCGGATTAATTCGGCGCGCAATTCTTCGCGCAGTTTCGCATCGAGCGCGGAGAGCGGTTCGTCCAGTAACAGGACCTTCGGCTTAATCGCGAGAGCCCGCGCGATGGCAACCCGTTGCTGCTCGCCGCCGGAGATTTCTGTGATGCGGCGGTTAGCCAGATGCTCGATCCGAGTGAGTGCGAGAGTCTCGCGCGCCTGCTTCGCGCGTTCCGTTTTTCCTAAGCCGCGGACGCGTAAGCCGAACTCCACGTTTTTTTGCACAGAAAGATGCGGGAACAGAGCGTAATTCTGAAACACGACGCCAAAACCGCGACGCTCGGTTGGCATCCCGGTGATGTCCCGGCCGTCGAGTAAAACAGAGCCGCGGTCTGGTGGTTTAATCCCGGCAATGAGTGCGAGCACCGTGCTTTTCCCCGACCCGCTCGGCCCGAGAATGGTCGTGATTTTTCTGTCGGCGAAACGGTGACTGAACTCCTTCACCGCCTCTCGCGGGCCGTAACTCTTCGCGAGCGATCGGACTTCCAACATGGTCTAGGCAGCCTGTTCCAGACGGGTAAACTCGCGTCCCCCGGCCCACTGCAACGCGAGTAGGACTGGGATAATTACAGCCAGAAAGATCGTGGTGGCCGCGCTCGAGACGGCAAAGCTATTCGCCGTATAGGTCGAATAAAGAGCAGCGGGGTAGGTCTGATTGAGCGGCGTATTCAGGAGGAAACTGACGTTGAATTCTCCCCACGAAATCGCGAAGACCAACAACGATCCGACGACAATGCTATGCCGCAGATTCGGCACGACCACGAAAGCGAACTGTTGCCAGCGTTTAGCGCCGAGAGTTTGCGCCGCGGTTTGAAGACGCTCGAGATCGAAGCTGCGCAACGCGTTCGCCACCACGCGCATCATGAGCGGGACCGTGTAGAGAACATGGCCGGCGAAGATCAGCCACCAACGGCCGCGGATAATCGTGTAGGCCTGAATCAGCGCGATGGACATGGCGATGCCAGGGATGGAAAGCGGTAAAAGAGTCAGCTCCTCCAAGACACGGCCCGCCCTCGTTTTCGAACCGACGATTGCGTAAGCGGCCGGCACGCTCACGATCACACAGACAACTACCGACAGCACTGCCAGGATCAGGCTGAAACGTATCGACCCGCCGTAGAGGTTGAGGACGTAACCAAACCAGCCATGGACGAAATGCCCGCGACCCGAAACATCGGCCCAACGTTCGGTTGAGACTCCTAGCAGCGAGGAATCCAAGAAAGCGCCGGCCAGAACTACCAAGATTGGCGCAGCGACGATTACGAGCAGTCCCCATGTGATCACGTGCAAGGCAATGATGCCCAAACCTCTGCGACTTCTCATCTTGTCGCTCTTTCTCGCGCGACGAGCGCGCCCAGTCCGTAGTTGATCGCAAAGGCACAAATGACCAGCGTTATCGCCATCGCCGCCATTAGTCCCACGTTGCGGTAGCCAGTGGCTTGTTGGAATATTTCCAACGGCAGAACTGAAAAGCGTTTTGATAAGATCAATGCCACGCCGAAGGAGCCCAGTGACACCGTGAACGTCACGGCGAAGGTCGACACCAACGGCCTCCAAATCAGCGGCAGGACGAGAAGCCGCATCCGCTGCCACATATTCGCGCCGAGAGTCTGCGCTGCGACGCTCAGTTGCGGATCAAATTTCCGCAGGGCGGCTTCGAGCGTGAGGGTCGCGCGCGGGATTTCGAAGTAGAGATAGGCGAGAACAAGGCCTCCTAAACGATATGCCCAACCGGCGGTGTAGTTACTTCCAGTTAGTCGCTCGAACAATTGAGGAACAGCGCCAATCCGTCCAAGCATGATGACAGCAAGGAAGCCGACTATGATGCCCGAAAAGGACATCGGCAGCGTGAAGATTGCCCGGACCAGGTTCTTGCCGACGAACGTTTCGTTCGCGAACAGCCAGGCGGGCGCGAGGCAAACAAGAGACGAGATCGACGCAACGAGTGCACTCAGGACAACGGAGTGGAACAACGCCGTGCGATAGGAGGCCTCCGTGAAGAGGCGGAAGTAATTACCACCGGATAGGCCCTCTACGCCCTCCAAACTTTGCAGGAGGAGCAAGCAAAGCGGATAGAGCAGAAGCAATGCGATGAGAAGGAGCAGCGGTGCGCTAAGGGTAGCTCTTCGCACCCTGGCTGACGCGCCGCTCCGAGGGCCCGCTTCTCTTTCGAAGACTACCGTTTGATCTCCTTGCTCCAACGAGCTTTTACCGCATCGGCATTCGCCGCCATTTCATTTAGCGGGAGCGTGATCGCCTTGGCGTAGGCAGAGTCGGGCGGAAACTGCTTCTGCAAATCAGGTCCGAGATCGACCTTCATCACAGGACGGAAGAAGGACTGCGCCATCAGCTTCTGCGCCTCGTCGCCCAAGCACCAGTCGAGATACTTCTTCGTCTCTTCGGGATGAGGCGCGCCCGTTACCATCCCCATGACAAGCGGCATCACAACCGTGCCTTCACTGGCGATCACGGTCTCGATCGGTGCCTTATCGACATACTGAGCCTTAAGGCCGTTGCCATCCGCGTTAATCCAAATCGGAATCTCACCGCGCAGCAGATCGTTGTAGCTGTTCTCTTTCGCGTAGTTCAAAACATTGGCGTCCAGTTTTTTCAGATAGTCGAACCCGGCATTCATATCCGCGCCGCCACCCATGATTGCGTTGATCCCATAGACAAAGGTGAACCCGGTGCCCTGAATCGTCGGGTCATCGTAAACGACCATGCCCTTGTAGTCCGGCTTCAACAGGTCTGCGAAAGAACGAGGGACAGCTTTGCCTTTCAGGGCGCTCGTGTTCACAAGAATCGCGATGTTTCCGGTGTGAACCGTCCACCACTTGCCATCCGCGTCTTTCAAGCCATCCGGGATCTTCTCCCAGCCTTTCGGCTTGTAAGGCTGGTGCAAACCTTTCGTCGCCGCCTGATAACCAATCGCACCGGAGTAGTAAGCGCAGTCGGCTTGCGGATTCGCCTTCTCCGCGTCGAGCGCCGCCATCGCGGCTGAACTGCCTTTCATATCCGGGGGAATTCGAACTCCGGTTTCTTTTGTATAAGCGGCAGTGACTCCGCCCCAGTTAGCGTAGTTTGGAATGCAATCGTATTGAATGACGACTTTGTCTTGTGCGAGAACGGTGGCGCTTAATAGCGCTGTAATGAGAGTAATGAATCGTAGTTTCATAGTTTGTAGGGTTGAGATTGCGGCGATTAAACAGGTGTCAGTTGGTGTTGGGCACGGATGGTTTCGGTTGCGGGGGATTTAAAGCGATAATTCGCGGCGGGATGATCATCGGGAAGGCGCGTCCTGCCACCTCCGTAAAGCTTCTCTCGAAGCGTTCCTTGTTCGTAGTCGGTCTTATAAAGCCCGCGTCGCTGGAGCTCCGGCACGACGAGATCGACAAAGTCCGTGAAGTCACCGGGGCTGACCGAATAGATGAGATTAAAGCCGTCGATGCCGGTCTCCTCCATCCACTGTGTCATCCGGTCGGAAATGGTCTCCGGCGATCCGATCTCAATTGCCGCAAAACCTCCGATGCCAAGAAATTCGCCGACTTCGCGCAACGTCCAGACCTTGTCCGGGTTGGCACTGGTGAAACCTTCCACGAAAGTCTGAATCGCGTCACTCTCCACGTATTTGTAAGGCGCATCCAGGTCGCTTCCGGACAGGTCGAACCCAGAGTAGCCTGAGAACAGAGTCAGTGTCCCCTCCAGGTTTACATACTTCCGATAGTCTTCGTACTTTGCCTGCGCCTCACCGTCAGTCTTACCACAAATCACGGTGAGTGCGGTGTAGATGATTACACTCGATGGATCGCGGCCGTTGGCGGCCGTTCGCCTGCGGATATCGGCGACGATTTTCGCGACGGCTTTGAAGCTGAATCCGGAGATGAACATGCACTCGGCATGTTTCGAAGCGAACTCCCGCCCGCGCGTGGATGCACCGGCCTGGAAGAGGATCGGCGTCCGCTGCGGCGACGGTTCGCAAAGGTGATAAGCGTCAAGTTCGAAGTGCTTCCCGGAGTGCTTTACTTTGTGAATCTTCTCGGCGCGCGCGAAGATCCGGTTGGTTTTGTCGCGCACAACAGCATCGTCCTCCCAGCTTCCTTCCCAGAGTTTGTACATGACTTCCATGTACTCTTCTCCCATTGCGTAGCGGTCATCATGCGCGAGCTGCTTGCTCTGCCCGAAGGCCTTCGCCGCGCTGTCCAGATAGCCGGTCACGATATTCCAGGCCATTCGACCATTCGTTAGGTGGTCAAGAGTGGACAGTGTCCGCGCGAGAGTAAAGGGGGGCTCGTAAGAAAGCGTGCCGGTGATGCCAAAACCAAGATGCTCGGTCACCATCGCCATCGCTGGGACGAGAAGGAACGGGTCATTGACCGGGAACTCGACGGCGTGCGTAAACGCGGCGTCGGCGTTTCCGCCATAAACATCGTAAACGCCCAAAATGTCCGCGATAAAGATCGAGTCGAATTTGCCTCGCTCGAGAACCTTGGCCAGTTCAGTCCAGTAACGCAGCGTATTGTAGCCGCCGGTTTCATCGCGGGGATGCGTCCAAATGCCTGGCGTACACCCCATGCAATTCATGTCCAACGCGTTTAACCGGATCTGCTTCATTAGCGAACTACTTCGCGCGTGTATCAACGTGCCCTAAAAGCTGCGTGCTGTGAACAAGAGTAACGCCGGCGGCCATCGCTGCTGCCACGTGCACCGCTTCCATCATCTCCGCTTCGGTCAGGTTTTGATCGAGGCCCGAGTTGCCAATCGAATCGATGCAGTAAGGGCAGCGCAAAGCATGCGCGACGGCGAGAGCGATCAGGCTTTTCTCGCGCTTCGTCAACGCGCCATCAGCCATCACCTTGCCGTAGTAGTCAAAGAAGGCATCCGTATTGCCCGGATTCGAGCGCCCGATTTCACCGAAGCGCTTCAGGTCCGAAGGTTTGAAGTAGGAGTTGGTATCTGAGTTCATGGTTTTGTTTTTATCTAAGTGCCCGGCGTTGCAGAAGCGTGGCGCCTCCCAGGAGCACGAGAGTAACAATAACAGTCACACCTGAAGCAGCGGCGACAAGCGGGCTAAGGGTGTAACGCAAGTTTGGCCAGATCACTTTCGGCAGCGTGTCATTCGCTGAGGTGCAAAGGAACAGAGCCATGACCAGTTCGTTCAGCGAAATGATGAAGGCCATCACGGCGCCGACCGCGACGCCAGGGGAAATAATCGGCAAAGTGATAAGACGAAAGGTTTGCGCGGCACTGGCCCCGAGACCGCGCGCCGCTTGTTCCATGTTCGCGTCTGCGTCTTCCAGCGCCCCGCGCACGGCGAGAAAGACCAGCGGCAAACCCCACAGACTGTGCGCGGCGGCGACGGAAAGGTGCGTCCCCCAAAGTCCGAGCGTCCGCATCATCGGAAGCAGCGCCATCCCGAGGATGAGGGCCGGAATGAACAGTGGAAGCATGACCGCGCCTTGCAGTAGACGCCGTCCGCGAAAGCGATGTCGCACGATCGCGACCGCTACGCTCGCGCCGCAGACGACGGAGATACCCGTCGCGAGGCCACCGACGATGAGGCTATTGAGCAAGCCTTCCGTCCAACGCCGCTGAGCGAAGAATTCACGATACCAGCGCAGCGACCATTCGTCGCGCGGCGGCTGCAGCATTTCCATCGGAGTGAAGGAAATCCAGAGAGCGTAGATCAGCGGCCAGAGCAAAGCGGCAAGCACCAGGACGGAAAGAGCCCCGAGAAGGAAACGAAGGTTGCTTCGCAGGATCACGCGGTCGCTCCTTCCATCCCATATTTCCGCAAGAGCCAGCGATGGGGGATCGCGTAAAGCGCGACTAACAAAGATAGCGTCACGAGCATACCCACGCCTTCCGCCGCGCCGCGCGGCCAGTGCAGGTTCTCAAACATCTGCCGCTGCACATCGACCGCAAGGGTGAGTTCCTGGGGACTGCCTAACAAGTAAGGGCTAATAAAAGCACCAAGGGCCCAAATCAGGCTGACTAGCGTAGCAGTCGCGAGCGCGGGGAGCGAAAGCGGAAGCGTGATGTGAAGGAACGAGAATACCGACCCCGCGCCGAGGCCGCGCGCGGCGGCGAGAAGGGTTTTATCGAGCCGCTCCAGCCCGGCCCAGATAAGGAGGATCGTATACGGGATGACGAGTAAGGTTTCGCCGATGACCACGCCGGTCGCGCTATCGTGCAACCTCAAAGGCGCGTGAGTTAGTCCGGCCCAGCTTAGAAATTCGTTTACCGGACCAAAGTCGCCGAGGATCAATTTGAGGCCGTAAATTGTGACCAGTAGACTCGAAAGCTTCGTCACGATAACGGCACCGAGAGCGGCTGCCTTCCACCTTTGCGGAAGCTGCCAGATGAAATGAGCGGTGGGATAACCAAGCGCGATGCAGAGCGCAGCGACGACTACTCCGAGCCAGACAGTGAAACTGAGGATTTCCCAAAAGTATCTGTCGGAGGCCAGACCAGAGTAGACGGCCAAGGTCCAGGTGCCGGGCTTGTAGAAACTCCCGCCAATCCCAAAGCCGCTCTGGCCGCCGCCGCCTTCGTAAAGGCTGACCCGGATTAACTGCAACGCCGGCCAAAGTAGAAGAACCAGCAGGAGCAAGATCGTCGGCGCCGCCCATACCCACGGAGTAAGATTCCGGCGCGCTTTCATTTCGATGGCACTAATGACATGGCCGGAGGAGCTACTTCCACCCAGACGGATGCTCCTTCATCTAAGCTTGAGCCTTCCAGCGGTTGTTGGACTTCCAACGCGGCATCGCCATTGAGCTCGACGGTGAGGATAACATGAGTTCCTGCGAACTGCCGTTGCCGCACCATGCCTGGTAAGCAGTTCTCCGTAGCTCGCCGATGCAGTCGCAGTTCGTTAGGCCAAAGCAGGACGTAATCCCCGACTCGCGCGCGTTCCAGTTTCGGCAAAAGAACTCCCGCTGCTTCGAGCGTCGTTGCCGACACATTCGTGATCTGGAATAGATTTCGGTGTCCCAGGAACTCTGCGACCGTTTCGTTAGCCGGCTGCCGGTAAACTTCTTCCGGAGTGCCGATCTGGAGCAGCTTGCCGCGATGCATAATCGCGATGCGATCGCCGAGCGCGAGCGCTTCCTCGCGGTCATGAGTAACCAGGATGGTGGTGGTGCCGGCGCGCCGTTGCACTTGCTTCAGTTCTTCCCGGAGGCGCTCACGCAGGAGGCGATCAAGATTGGCAAAAGGCTCATCGAGCATCAGGAGGCTCGGCCCGAAAGCCAGCGCCCTCGCCAGCGCCACCCGTTGCTGCTGGCCGCCTGATAAGTTTGCGGGCCGGCGCGTTCGTTCTTCAGACGTTAATCCCACCCAGTCGAGCATCTCGTTTGCTTTGTTCAGGCGCGCGGTCGCCGCCATCCCCTTCACCCGCAAACCGAACGCGACATTGTCCAGCGCGTTCAGATGCGGGAACAAGGCATAGTTCTGGAAAACCATGCCCGTATTGCGCCGTTCGGGCGGCTTGGCGGTCATGTCTTTCCCTTCGATCCATACCCGCCCGGCGTCCGGCAAAAGATAACCGCCGATGAGACGTAGCAGAGTCGATTTCCCGCAGCCAGAGGGTCCCAACAAGCAGAATAACTCGCCTGTCTCCAACTCCAGGGAGACATCATCGACCGCCCGGGTTTCACTGGTGAATGAACACCGCAAATTCTCCAGCCGGACCGACGCCATCAGGCAGACTTACGCAGGACTTCGCGATCCCAGACCTTCACGATGTCGTCCCAATGGGCCATATAGGTGTCGTAAGGATAATATTGCACCGCTGCTAGCCCCTCGCTGGTGCTCGGGTAAATCTGGCCCCAGAACTTGTCCTGCGCCGCGATCTTGGCCGCGACGGAAGGAATGGCTGTCGCACTCCCCGCGCTGGCAAAACCGCTCTGCACTTCTTCGCTCAGCAGCATGTTCATCGCTTCCAACGCGAGATCTTTCACCTTAGTTCCATTCGCGACGACCCACATCAGAAGGACGAACGCACGATCCTCGGCCGGCACGACTGCCCCTAGATCCGCGCTGTTCTTCAATGCGGGGATCATGTCGGTTCCGTGCATATTACCGAGCGCGCAATTCTTCTGCGTCAGGTTCAACGCCATGTCAGTCGAAGTGGGCCACCAGAGCTTCACGCGATCGCGATTCGCCTTCGCGAAGTCGATCACCCTTTGCAGGTTGTCCGCTACTTCCTTTGAAGCGGTTCCCGGCTTGCCTTCCTGCGACACCTTCATGCAAGCGAAGGTATACAGGGACATGTAAAACGAATTATACATTCCGAGCTTACCCTTATACTCGTCGCCCAGCAGGTCGCCCCACTTGGTCGGCGGCGTGTTGACCATGGTTTTGTTGTAACCAAGAGTCATGACTGAGTCGGGGAAGGTGATGCCGTAGCTGTCCTTTACTACCCAGTTATCGAGGGCAGAGGCAGCGAAGTTCGACTTGTTGGGTATCTTCCCCAAGTCAATGGTTTGAAACAGTCCTTCCTTGATTGCCGGATAACCTTGTGTCGCGTCGGTCAGGACAAGGTCGAAGGCCGGCTGTCCCTTCGGCGAGGCTTTCAGCTTCGGAATCGAATCCCACCAGCCGGGGTCGACGATGACCTTAGCTCCCGTCTGAGTTTCAAACCTTGGCACGAAGTGCTCGTTGAACCCTTTTTCCCAGGCTCCGGAGTAGACGAAGACACGAAGAGTCTGCCCCGCGAAAGGCTTGTCTCCAGTCGCGGCACGCGCCGTCCGCGCGAGAAGATTGGCTCCGAGCAGGCCCGCACCGGCGCCCAGGCCTGCGACTTTGATGAATTTGCGACGGTCAATGGAGCTCGACTCCGAGACGGTGGTTTGTTTGTTCATAGGGTTAGTTACTGATTGATACGAGGTGCTCGAGTTAGAGGTTCCATACGGCGATCAGCTCAAAGCCGTCGTCGAATTTAGAGGTGATGCCGTGGCGATCGGTGACGTCCCATTTCACATATTCGGTGTAGAGCACGACGTTCTTAGTTAACTGGAAGTTGAAGCCGGCGTTGAAAACATACTGATGGCCGCTGGGATTGTGATCCCAACCCCGTGAATAGTTTACATGCGTCGTGACCGGCCCGTATTTATACGAAACGCCTCCGCGGATGCTGTTTACGCGATCGCTAGGTCCGCCAGAGACGTAGCGGGTAGGATTGGTAGCGCCAAAGGCGTCGATATACTCGGCGAAGACGCTGAAATTTTTGTAGGTCAGCGTTACGTCAGATCCAAATACTCCGCGTGTATCGTCTGTCCCGGGGACTCTGCTGGTTCCTTTGATCCCACCGTACAAGCCGGAGATTCCCATCGCGATTTTAAGATCTTTAGAAACCTTCAAAGTCGGCACGATGCGGATGACTCCAGTATTGCGCTCGCTTAACCCCAACGCGGATTCTGCATCAGCGCCCTGGATCGATCCGTTGATGCCGTCGGAAGCAAAGAAGAACTGAGCCGCACTATCGACGCTCCAGCGGTCGGACAACTTCCAGGTATTATCCCAGCTTACGCCGTAGTCAGGATCGAACTTATAGCCGTCGAAGTAAGGGACGCCCTCCCACCAAGTGCCATCCCATGGAATTCCAAACTCGGTCACGAGCTGCCCAGCCTTGAACGTGCCGATTGATGTCTTCGCGGTCGCATAGGCTTCGTAGAACCATTTCGTGTCAGAGTAGAAGGCGCGCAGCTTGTCGTGCTCGTCATCGCGGAAGCGATATTGCACATGCGCGCCGATGCTCTTGATGAATCCGTCGCCAATCGTGAGCGATGGATCCGCACCGACGTAGTAATAGTAAGTGCCGCTTTCGGTTGGGACACCGTAACCGTTTCCATAAATGCGTTCGTCGCGATCAATATGGAACCAATGATTCGCCCCAGCCGAGATCGGGAAGTGCCATTTCTCCTTGGTGGCTTCGATCTGGTCGTAGGTCTTGTCCCAGACATTGTCTTTGCCAAAGATCGCTTCCGCGATCGTTGCGGAGCCACCAAAGGTTGAAGGCGTAGCGGTTTTCGGCGCGGTGGCAGGGAAAGCTGGCTGCGCCGGGGCTCGCATGGCTTCTTGCGCGCGTGCGCGTTGGGCTAAGAAGCCATAGGCGAAGATGAGAGCGATCAGCGTTGGATAAAGTGGGTGGGATTTAAGAACGGGATGATGGGAAGGCATATAGGTTATGGTTAGTCGCACGTCAGGCGCGCGACAGGGTAAGGGATGGTCGGACCCCGCGCCGCGTGGCGCGTGGACGTCGGTCAGGCCGCCAATGCGGGCGGCGGCATCTGTCCGCGAACGCGAGTGCGTTGTGCGGCAAGATCGACGAAGAACTCGGTCTCGGTGTTTGCAAAAGCGAAGACCTTTAGAAAGAACTCCGATAGCAGGTCACCGGCGCGTGCGAGAGACTTCACATCCGCCCAGGAGTCGAGGTCTTGCTTGACCGGCAGCACCGAAAGTTTTCCCGATGGGAGCCGATCGCCAAATTGCGCAAAGTCCGTATTCCGCTTCCAGCGAATTCCACGCAGTAGATGACGATCGCAAGTGGCCAACGCGATCAAATAGCACCCGCCCCGGTGATCTGGCCCAAGCACGAGTCGATGATCGCCTAGGCGGTTGAACGCTTCAGTGACATCACTGGTCGCAAGGTGCGGACAATCGCGGCCGACAATAGCAATTTGATCGTAACCGAGCTGGGAGAGCTTCTCGACCGCGGCCTCCAGCCGCGCTCCGAAACTATCGCCTACCTGACGATGGATTGTGAACGCAGCATGTTGCTTCCCAGAACGGGACGTAAACAGATGCACATCTGCGCTCGTGGCGGCGCCATCAATCCAGCTGATGTCGAACAGCTTCTTGAAGAACGCCGGAAAGCGGCGGCGATTCAGATCGAGCTCTACCGATTCGGCGAAAACGAGCACCGCTCTGCGTGCGACCGCAGCGACAGAAGGTTGCCGCTCATCCATTCCCATATCCTCTCCACCGCCGAACGGCGCAGGGACAAGATGGGCTGCAGTCATAAATTATTTGAAAGCTGGCCTAGTTGCGCACTCACGCATATTATTTCGGAAAGTCCGCGACAAGAAGTTTCTGCGGCTGGTGATACGCGTCCGGTTTTCCGTTGGATGCGTCGATGGAACACGCCGCAATATTGCTACCGGGATCATGACCGCACGCACCAAAATGGCTTCGAGCGGGGGTGTGAAGCCGCGCCGAGAATTATCTGCGGACGAATGGGTGAAGCAGCTCAAAGCGCTCGCAGATACCACCCGCCTCAGAATCATTGCTGCCCTCCTTGCAGGAAGCCTCAACGTTAATGAAATCGCGCAGCGACTAGGGCTGTCGCAATTTAATGTCTCGAAACACCTGCGAGTTCTTCGAGAGGCGGAGATCTTGGAAATGAAGCCAGTCGGGAATCGGCGTGAATATTCAATCGCGCCAGAATTTCGATCCCGCGTAAGCCGCACGAACACGCTTGAACTGGGGTGTTGCACCCTGCGGTTTGATCATCTTTTGTCGCCGAAAAACAGACGCAGCGCCCAGTCCTGATGCTCGCCGAATGTTTTTTGACGCGAATCACAGGCTGGAAGCGGGGGGATTTGCGGCCCTCGCCTCACGGCCATCCTATACCCCAATCCTATTCGGCAGCTCGAAAGGATAGCTAACACTGGCTAATCACAGCTCATGCCGAAATTGTTCAACGCGCTATAAGTCCTGATTTGCAATGACTGCTACGATAGCTAAAGCCGGCCAGGAGGCTCGAACTGCCGACCTGCTGATTACAAATCAGCTGCTCTACCAACTGAGCTATACCGGCAATTACGAGGGAGAATAAACGCTCTCAGCGTATTCCAAAACAACAATCTTATACGCCAATCTTATACGCGTTGATGGTTTACGTGTCGCGAAGCGCGCGTGATCATTCCCCTTCATTAGTTCCCTAGAAGCCGGCAAGGCAAGTCGATCGCCTTGCCCCCGGGTGCCCGCCGCCTGCGGGATATCCGCTCCGATGGGGGAGCAGCGAGAACTCGTGGAGGCCTCATCATCGATGGCGGTCATGGCAAGTAAGCCGCGCGACCGTCTTGTGAGCACGTCGAACGAATCCGAGTGGAAAGCTATTGCGGTGCAAAATCTGACTCGATCTCGGGCATCGGGCACCTATTTTGCACGCTTTCGCGTGGGCAAGAAACTAATCTGGAAAAGTCTTAAGACGACGGTGTTCTCGGTCGCGAAACAGCGCCTGGCGGACATGATCCGCGAGCATCGCGCGAAGGTTGAGTCAGTAACCCCATTTGCTAACGGCAAGATGAACGTGGGCGATGCCGCCGAAGTTT
>JALYZW010000057.1 GCA_030945725.1 Verrucomicrobiota bacterium
GTTCGGTTCACCACGGGGTCCCTCGACTGCAGCCGCAATCGCGGCTTCCGCTCGGGAGGACGGATCGTAATCAGACAGGTTCCCGAGCAAGATCCGCAGCGTATTCCGAATGCGGCGATACGTATCACCCAGTCGCGTGAACATCTCTTCCGAAAACGGCACGTCGTCGGTGTAGTTCACGCTGCTGACCCAAAGACGCACGATATCAGCGCCGTGGCGGCTGACGAAATGGCCCGCGTCCATCGGTTTGCTGTAGGTGCTCGATTTCGAAATCTTCTTGCCGTCTACATCGACCACGAAGCCGTGCGTGACGCAGGTTTTGTACGGCGCCCGATTGTGCAGCGCGACGCTCGTCATGAGTGAGGATTGAAACCATCCGCGATGCTGGTCGGTCGCCTCGAGGTACATGTCCGCCGGGTCGCGCAGATCAGCCCGCGTCGACAGGACAGCCTGATGTGACACGCCGGAATCGATCCAGACATCGATCGTGTCATTGCGGTGTCGCGTTCCTTCCGGCAGCCCGACCGCGCGCGCGAGTTCTGCGTCGTCGAGTTCAAACCAGACATTCGATCCGCGCTTCGCGACGAGATCGGCCAGGCGGCGGATCGCGCCCGGATCAAGAATCGCGGCGCCCTCCGCGGAATAAAAAACCGGCAGCGGCACGCCCCAGCTGCGCTGCCGCGAAATGACCCAGTCCGGGCGTGATTCAACGGTGCCCGAAATCCGATTTTCTCCCCACGGCGGCAGCCACGTGACCTCCTTGATCGCGGCCAGCGCGGCTTCCCGGAGATCGTCGATCCGGATGAAAAATTGTTCGACCGCGCGGAAGATGATCGGCGTTTTCGATCGCCAGCAATACGGATACGAATGCTGATATTGCTCCGCCGCGATCAGCATTCCGCGGGCGCGCAGAAGCGCGACGATATCGGTGTTGGCATCGAAGACATATTTCCCGGTCAGCTCCGGCAAACCAGCTTCGTCCGTGTAGCGGCCGTGGTCATCGACCGGCGAGAGAATGGCCAGTCCCGTGGCGCGGCCTAACGAGTAGTCATCGTCACCGTGGCCCGGCGCGATGTGGACACACCCCGTGCCGGTGTCCATCGTCACAAAGTCAGCCGTCAGCACGAGTGAATGGCGAGGCAGGAACGGATGCTGCGCCTCGGTCCGATCGAGTGCACTGCCGGGAAACGAACTGAGCGGCGCGCCGACCGGTTCCCGGCCGGTCGCGGCCGAGAACGCCTCGACTAATCTTGCGCCCAGGATCAGCGCCGTGGTTTCGCCTCCGCCCTCGCGCTGCGCGTCTGCTTTAAATTCCTGGACGACGTAAGTCTCTTTTGGATGAACCGCGATGGCGAGGTTCGCCGGCAAAGTCCACGGTGTCGTCGTCCAAATCACGATCGCCGCCTTGCCCGCCCAATCGCCCGTGGCGACGGGGAATTTCACATAGACCGCGGTGTCGGTGCGGTCCTGATATTCCACTTCGGCTTCGGCGAGCGCAGTCTGCGCGCCGGTGCTCCAGAACACCGGTTTCATCGATTCGTAGACGAGCCCTTTTTCCACGAAGCCGGCGAAGGCGCGCAGAATCTCGGCTTCATATTCCGGAGCGAGCGTGAGGTACGGATGCTGCCAATCACCAAACACGCCGAGGCGCTTGAATTGGCCGCGCTGGATATCGACAAACTTGCGCGCGAATTCCTCAGATCGCTTCCGCACTTCGAGTGGGGAGAGCCCGCGCGTTTCCTTCACTACCTTATACTCGATCGACAACCCGTGGCAGTCCCAGCCCGGGACATAGGGCGCGCGAAAACCGGCCATCGTCTTTGATTTAACGACCAAGTCCTTCAGGATCTTGTTCAGCGCGGTGCCCATGTGGACATCGCCGTTCGCGAACGGCGGGCCGTCATGAAGCACGAACAACTCCGCGCCTGCGCGCGCCTTCTGGATCTGCTCGTAGAGGTGCGCTTCGTCCCATGCCTCCAACATCTCCGGCTCGCGCGCCGCGAGATTCGCCTTCATCGGAAAATCCGTTTTCGGCAGGTTGAGCGTGTCCTTGTAATTCTGCGGCATCGCGGAGCGGCGAGGCTAACATTCTGTCTCCGGCTGCGCAACGAAAGCGGCTGGCTGCGGAACGGAAGCCGCTTCCACACAACGTGCGAAAACCGCCGTCATCCCGGGCGAAGTCGAGGGACCCCGTGGCCTAACGAACGGTCAGCCGCGCGGACTTTTCGCGGCATTGCCGCCCCGCGAGCGGACGCCGCCGCAAAGCAATCGATACGACCACGGGGTTCCTCGCCTTCGCTCGGAATGACGGGCGCGCGATAGGCGATCGACTTACAGACGTTTCAAAATGCACTCCGCCAGCGCGCGGCACTTCTTGATTTTCGCATCCTGATCCCCCGCTCCCCCGACGCTGAGCCGGAAATAAGTGTTTCCCTTCAGGACATATAATGCACCGCCGATCGGGTTGCCGGTCCAGTACGATTCGTCGCCCAGGCCATCGACCTTTAACGGCTTCGATTTCTTCTCCTCCTTCTCATCGCGATCGTTCTCGTGCTCGCGATGAAATATCTCATCCCACATCCCTTTCGGATCGCGCGCGCCGGCGGTCCGGCCCTTCTGAATAACAGCGAGACTGACCGAATTCACGATCGTCGGGAGCGCGAAATAACATTGCGAAATCTCCGTGCCGCCGCTCGCGCTTCCGCTTGGTTTCGTCTCCTTTACCGGCTCCCCGAGCGCGGCTTCAATCTCCTGAGTGGAGAGGAGCGAGCACGCCTCGACGTTAGGGACATTGGTCTCTTTCGCCGTAGCGGAGGCGGCGGCGGCCGCTTGCGGAGGGACCGGTGGCGAAGCGGGCTTGGGATGATCGCATCCGGCGAGAGCACTAACCCAGCAGGCGAGCACACCAATTAGCGTCGGCGGTTTCGTCATATCGCGCAGAATATTCGGTAAACCACGGCGGCGTCCAGTGCGGCAGCGACTTGCCTGCGTCGGGAGGTGATCGGAAGTTGCGATATCAAGGCTCGTTCCGCACGCTCGCCACAGCCAGTCGCTCTCTGGACCGGCGAGTCCGTCGCGGCGGCCTGGCCTGAGGTGATTCTTCCTTGGTTCCAGGAGGCCGCCGAGCGCGCTTGGCAGGCGCGAGACACTACCGCTGTCGTAGTACCGGATCGCGCCATCGCGATGCAGTTCTGCGCCCAGTTGCTCGAGCAAAGAATTTCACTACTCGGGATCAGGTTTTTCGCGCCGGCCCAATTGCGCGAGCATCTGCTCGCAGAGAGCGAACTTCCCCTCCCGTTGCGCGAGCATCTCCGCCTGTTGCTCGCGATCGCGGCGGAGAATTATGCGCGCGAAAAAGCGGACGGACCGACGTCAGTCGCTCGCGCCATCGCCCGCGCGCCCGATCATTTGCTGCGCGCGATCGACCAGGTCGGTGCCGCGGGCTGGAATTTCAGCGACGTTTCGTCCGGCGAGACGCGCGAAATCGTCGATCGATTCGAGCGCCTGATCGGAGCCTCCGGTTTTAGCCAGATCGAAGTAGCCGATCGCGCGGCACACACTTCGCCTTTCACTAACTTATTGATCGCAGGGTTTGATGGCACGCACTGGCCGGACTGGCCACTCCTCGTCCGCGCCGCGAAAAGCGCGAAAAAAGCGACGGTGATTTTAGTCGACCCGCGCGACGAAGCGCGCGATCTCGATGCGACCTGGATCGGCAGCTGGGAACAGGAATTCGGAGTTGCCGGACCGCTCCAGGGCGAACTGGAACAGCTCACGTTGTTTGGCGCGAATGGCGCCGGTGCCCGAGTGGATCCTGGCGTCGCGCCCGGGGTTTTCCACTTCCTGGTGGGCCGAGACACCAGCGAAGAGGCGCAGGCCATCGCCGCCATGACCGCGCAGTTTCTCGCAGAGGGCCGCGGCCGAAGAATCGGACTCCTTTTCCCGGAGGCCGGCGCGCTGCCGCGGCTCGTCGCAGCGGCGCTCGAGCGGGCGGACATCGCGCATCACGATGCGATTTCCCACTACGCGCCCGGACCATTTGAAGAAAATGCGTGGAGCGCGTGGCTCGAATTGCAGGGCAGCCAGCGCCTCAAACCCGTGCTCAACTTCGTCGCGGCGCATCCCCGAGCGTTAGCCGCCTTCCGCGGCCTAACGAGTCGGCAGGTGGAAAAACACCTCCGCCGCGCGCTCGACGACACGCTCATCGATGATCTCGATGTTCTGCGAGAATTCTGCCGCCGGAACGATCGTGAACGCGATGCGCAGATCGCCGACGGTCTGGGGACGCTGCGGATTTTGCCACCGACCGCCACCCTATCCGAGTTCCTCGAAATGACGCGTGAAGCGTTCGACGAACTCGGCTGGACGGAACGCTCCGTCGAAGTGCAAAGGTTGAGCGGCGGCTGGAGCGAAAAAGTCCCGATTCGTTTTCCGCGCGCCATTTTCTTGCGCTGGCTGGCGGAGGTCACCTCGTCCTTCGCGCGGGTGCGGTCGGAGATCGGCAATCATCCTTACAGCCGCGTGCAACTGCTGCGCTATCCGCAAGCGGCGGAGCAAAGCTGGTCGCACCTGATTTTTTGCGGACTGAACGAAGGCGCATGGCCGCCCCGCGCGCGGGCCGCCGCGTTCGTCGCTGATGAAGAACTCGGCGAACTCAATTCGCGCGCGCGCGTTTTGAACAGCCGCGCGCTGCAACAGGGCAACCAGGGAGACGGCCACACGACCGTCGCTGCTGGTAAGGCATTATTTCTGGACGCCGCCGATCAACGGGACATCGCAGCGCGCCAGTTTTCCGCGCTGCTCGAATCGGTGGCTGTCGGGATTGCGTTTGCCGCCAATTTGTTCGACGAAACGGCTCCCGGACGGATGGCAAATCCGAGCGAGTTTTTCACGCGCCAATATTTTTTAGCGCGCGGCGAAGCGTTGTCGCAATCGACTTTCGCTGCCCTTCGCGAACAAACCCGGGGGTGGCTCGAACCCTTCGCCGAAACCGAGCGCACCGCGCCGACGGCTCCGGACGTTCTGCAAACGCGCGTCGCCTATGATTCGCGTCGCGGCGCGACGGCGGCAGGCGAATACGATTTTTCGCTGCGGACGCCGCTCGCGAAGCGCCGTGTGATTTCCGCCACCGCGTGGGAGCGCGCCTTGACGGCGCCCGCGCAGGTCTGGCTGAAAGCGTTCCTCGGCGTCGAGCCGGAGAATGATGACGAAAGGTCGGCCCTGGCAACCGGACAATGGGTGCATCGCTGGCTCGCATCGATCAGCCGAGCCGACGCGCAAAATCAATTTGTGCCCTTTCCGCGCGACCTACTGCGGCGGGTGCGCGACGAAGCAGCGGGCTTTCGCGCGGACGTGGCAATGCTGCTCGAGTCATGTGGCCGGCAAACGCCCGATTGGTGGTTATCCGGCTGGAGCAAGGCCGCGTACCTCGCAGATTGTTTCGCTCGCAAAGTTGCGGCGCTGGGCAGCTGGACCGAACTCGCCACGGAATGGCGTTTGGACGACGCGCAGATCATGATCGATCCGGCCGCAGCGCTGACATTTAATGGCCGCGTCGATCTCATTCTGGCCCGCGGCGCGCCCGACTCGACAGCCCGCGAGTTGTGGGTCGTCGATTACAAAACCGGCACCCGCAAAACCCTGCGGCCGACCCGTTGCAAGACCGATGAAAAGCTGACCGAAAAGCTCGAAAGGAAACTTCGGTGCGGCGAAGGCGTCCAACTCGCGCTTTACGCCCTCGCACTGCGCGGCGGCGACGGCACTGTAGCTGTCAGTTTGCTCTCCCCCAATCTCCCGCTCGACCGGCCGCAGTTGCTCGTCGATGAGATCACCGCACAGAAAAGTTTTTGGCGCGAGCTCGCGAGCATGCAGGCGACGGGAGTTTTCGGAATGCGGGGCCCGATCCGCTCCGATTTTTCCTTTCATGGCGCGTACCCGCTCGCGACGCTCGCGATCGATCCGGATCTCCTCGAGACGAAATGGGCGAAAACTCACCCCGTTTTCGCCCGCAATTCGGAGGAGGCGGAAGAATGAATGACGCGATCGACCAATCCGTACGCGACCGATTCTGCGCCGAGATCGATCGCAATTTCTCCGTCGTCGCGGCGGCGGGATCCGGTAAAACGCGCGCGATCACGGATCGAATTGTCGCCATCGCCCGCCACTCACCGGAGCTTTTGCCGGACCTCGTCGTGGTCACATTCACGAACCGGGCCGCCGACGAAATGCAACACCGCGCGCGCCAGTTGATCCTCGCCGCGGGGTTGGATGTCGACGTGATCGCGCGTTTCAACCGCGCCTTTTTCGGCACGATCCACAGCTTCTGTCTGCGGCTGATCAGCGAACATGGATACCGTCTCGGCCTCCCGCCCGCCTTCGATCTGGTGACTGATGATGACGAACTTTGGAACGATTTCGTGCAGCGACAGACGACTATCGGCAACTCGCTGACGCCCGCCAATCGCGCGATGCTGCTGCGTCACGTGCAGGTCCGTCAGCTGATGGAATTGGGACGGCGCGGCGACATCGAGGCCCGCGATTCGTTCGAATCCGAACCGTGTCCGGAAATCGATGTCTCGCCGCTTCTCGCCTTCGCGCCGGACGGACGATCGAGCGAAAAAATCGCTGATCTGCAGGCTTCGATCCGCGAGTGGGACGACGCCAGGCCCACCGGCTCCGGATTCCTGCCGATGCCGCGCTGCACCTCGCAGGCGAAGCAATTCGTGGAAATATGGCGCAATACTTTTCGACCGCTGCGGGAGTGGTTGAACTGCGGTTCGCTCACCGTCGCCGGCGAAGTCCACCGCGCCTATCGCGACTTCCGGCTCGAGCGCGGCTCGCTCACCTACGCGGACCAGATCGCGCTCGCCCACGAGCTCGTCCTGCACCCGGACACGGCGCGGCGAATTCGCGCCCGGAATTATCGCGTCATCCTCGATGAAGCGCAGGACACCGACCCGCGACAGTTCTCGGTTCTGCTCGAGATCGCACGGCCCCCGAGCGCGATCGGCGAGTGGCCGGACGTCGCTGCGTTGCCTCCGCGCGCGGGTCATTTCTGCATGGTCGGCGACTTCCAACAAGCGATCTTCGGCGATCGCGCCGATCTCGCGCAGTACCGCCGCATCCATGACGCGCTCGTGAATTCGGAGACGGCCGACTCGCTTACCTTTTCAGTTTCGTTTCGCCTCGACCGTGCGGAGATCGAACTGATCAACGCGACCTTCCGCGAAATTCTCCACGGCAGGAATGATCAGGTCAGTTTCGTCGAACTCAGTCCGCGCCCGGACGTCCTCCCCGGCCAGGTTATCCGGCTCGACCTGAAGCCGGCGGAACTCGGCGCCGCGAATCGGAAATTCCCCGAACGCCGAAAGGCGGCGGCGATCGCGGCCGAATTGGCAACGTGGATCGCCGGCGCTGGCTTGAAAAATCTCCGCGCGCAACGGTGGCGGGACGTCGCCATCCTTTGTCCGCGCAGGGATTGGCTGCTCACATTGCGCGACGCGCTCCGCGAAGCCGGACTCGCGTTCGAGGTCCAATCGGAGACCGATTTGAAGGGCGATAATCCCGCCTACGCCTGGCTCACCGCGCTGCTGCAGATCGTCGCGAATCCATTTTCCGGCTACGAAATTGTCGGCGTTTTGCGCGAAGTATTCGGTCTGTCCGATCACGACCTGGCAGTGTTCGCCGATGGTCGCGGCGAACGATTTCAAATCGCGCGTCTGACCCGCGGTGAAAATGAGATCGCGAAAAAGCTCACCCTCCTCGCTAAGACACGTGCAGAGGCCGCCGTCCTCCCGCTCTTCGATGCGGTGCAATTGATCGTCGCCAAGACGCAACTGCGCGAGCGGTTGCGCCTGCTCGGCGACGTCTACGACGACCTCGAGGCGGAGCTCGATGCGCTCCTCGTTGCCGCTGCAAATGCCGAAGCCAGGCAGATGACTTTTGCGAATTTCGCTCGATCGCTGCGGTTAAATTTTGAAGCGCGGCGCGAGGTGCGTGCGACGCAACGGGACGCGATTCAATTGATCACCACGCAGAAGGCGAAAGGCTCGGAATGGCAAGCCGTGATTGTGCCGTTTCTTTCGCGCCGGATTCGGAATCGATCGCGCGAATATCCCGCCGTGATCCGCAATGCGGCCACGGGCGAGCGTTTCGTGGTGCTTGATTCGGAGGATGTGAGCCCTGAGGCGAAGCAGGCGATCGACCAGGCGGAACGCCAGGAGATGGAGCGGACGCTCTACGTCGCGCTGACGCGCGCGAAACATACCCTCGTCCTCGCCTCCGAGGCCGACGCGTTTCACGATGCGCGCGGTAAGTTGCAGAAAGCTTCGCAGATGAAATGGCTGCGCTGCGGGCGGGGCGAATGCAATGAGGCGACGTTCTCGAAATTGCGCGCGGAAGGCGAGGACTGCGCAGAGACGCGGCTCTCTCACGCGTCGAGTGCGGCGGGATACGCGGACGCACGACGCGTCGTATCGCTGCCGCCGCTCGGCCGCGATACGATGGCCGTAGCGCGCGCGGCCGCCGGCCGTTTCGTGCGCAAAATTAATCCGAGCGGACTTTCGGAGAGTGTATCGACGATCGAATCGCTCGACGACGATTCCGACCCCGCGACAATCGTGCATTCAACTTTCGACAATGCTGCGA
>JALYZW010000076.1 GCA_030945725.1 Verrucomicrobiota bacterium
GAACACGACCGGATCGATCGCATCTGGGACCAGGCGACCGCGGAGGCGGCGGTGGCTGCATGCCAGGGGCAGCCGCTCGCCGATGTTTCGGAGGAGAAAAAATCATCCAGCCAGGCCGCGCCGCGCCTCTACGATCTGACGACGTTGCAGCGCGAAGCGAACAATCGCTTCGGACTCTCCGCGCGGCGGACGTTACAGATCGCACAAGCCTTGTACGAGCGGCACAAAGTCATCACTTATCCGCGGACCGATTCGCGCGCGCTGCCCGAAGATTACCTTGAGACCTGCCGCGAGACGCTTCGCAATCTCACGGGTGAACTGGCCAAACATGGCAAATCAGTTCTCGAACGCGGCTGGCTTCGGCCTAACAAGAGGATCTTCAACAACGCGCAAATCTCCGACCACTTCGCGATCATCCCCACGACGACGGAGCCACGGAATCTGGATGAGATGGAGTCGAAGGTTTACGACATGATCGCGCGCCGGTTTGTCGCCGCATTCTTTCCGTCGGCGGAATTCGATATCACGACGCGAACGAGCACGGTACCGAATGGCTTCGGCTTTAAGACCGAAGGCAAGGTGCTGACTTCGCCTGGATGGCTCGCGGTTTATGGTCGCACGATGGTGGACGACGGGACGCCCGATGCGAAGGCACTGCCGGCGCTCACTCCGGCGGATCAGAGCCGCGCGAAAACTCTCCTCGCAGAGCTCCATCACGAGACGACGAAGCCGCCGCCGCGTTACACGGAAGCGTCGTTGCTTTCCGCGATGGAAGGCGCCGGAAAGCTCGTCGACGACGAAGAAATGGCGGAAGCGATGAAGGAGCGCGGCCTCGGGACACCCGCGACTCGCGCGGACACCGTGGAAGGTTTGATCAACCAAAAATATGTCGAGCGAAACGGCCGCGAGCTGGTGCCAACGATGAAGGCGGAATCGTTGCTGCAATTCCTCGCTGCGATTAAGGCGGATGCGTTGACCAAGCCCGACATGACGGGCGAATGGGAATACAAGCTGCGCCAGATTGAGCATGGAAAATTTCGGCGGGACGCGTTCATGTCTGAGATCGTCGAAGTCACGAAGGGCATCGTCGATCGCACGAAGAATTTCGAGGAAGACGAGACGAATTCGCGCGAGACGGACATTATCTCGCCGAGCGACGGCAAGCCGATGGTGGAGACGTTGCGCGCTTACAAATCGCGCGACGGCAAGTTGATGGTCTACAAGGTGATGAGCGGCCGCAAAATCGAGGAAGCGGAAGTTCGCGAGCTTGTGACGAAGGGCGAGATCGGACCGCTGGATGGATTCGTCTCGAGCAAAACCGGCAGCCGTTTTCCTTCAAAGATCAAACTGGCGGACGACGAAAAGAACCCGGGGACGAGAAAAGGCGAACTGGATTTCGGCAACAAGGTCGACGTCGACACGCTCACGCCTTTTTGGACGGACCCGAAAACCGGGGCAGAGCTATGCGAGGCGCCGACGAGCTACATCCTGCGCGAGCGGAACGGTGACGGTTGGAAAGAGATGTTCAAGGTCGGGCGGTTGATGTGCCAAAAACCGGTGACGCGCGAGCAGGCGATCCAGCTTGTGGAGCGGGGGAAGAGCGATCTGATCGAAGGCTTCGTCTCGAAGAAGGGGCGTCCGTTCGACGCCTACTTGCTGCGGCAAGGCCCGAAAATTAACTGGGAATTTCCGCCGCGAAAGCCGCGCGAAGGCGGCGGGAAAAACGCGGACGGTTCACCGCGCGCGCCGCGCAAGGCGAAAGCGCCGCTCGATCTGAGCAAGGCGGTGAAGTTGAGCGAGAGCAAAATTCACGACGGAGACCTGTATCAGACCGCCGATGCATTTGTGGTGGCGAAGCCGCAAGCGGATGGTTCGCCGCGTGTCGTCTTTGAATTAAAGCGACACTTATGCGGGAAAGAAATTCCGGCGGAAGAAGTTGAGCGCCTCGTTGAGATGGGGAAGACCGGATTGATCGAAGGCTTTCTTTCAAAACGTGGGTCGCATTTCAACGCGTACCTCAAACTCGCCAACGACAAGAAGAAGGCGGAGTTCGAATTTCCGCCGCGCTAAAAGTTTTTTTCGTCGGAGCGCGCGAAATCACGCGCAATGCGTTGACGCCACAACGCGTAGTGTGTTACTACACAACACGACACTATGCGTTGTCCCAAGTGCGGATTTCGTGACGACAAAGTCATCGATTCGCGCCAGTCCCGAGATAGTTCCAGTATCCGCCGCCGGCGCGTGTGTCTTCAGTGCGCTTTTCGTTTCACGACTTACGAGCAAATCGAACGCTCTGATCTAAGGGTCGTGAAACGTGACCGGACGCACGAGATTTTTGATCGGCGCAAACTCGTGAGCAGCCTCGCGAAGGCGTGTGAAAAACGCGCCATTAGTTTGGTCACGCTCGAGCAGGCGGTCGATGAAATCGTCCATGAGCTCGAAACGGGTGAGCGCGAAGTCGCATCGACCGATATCGGCACGAAGGTCCTCGCGAAATTGCGCGAGATCGATGAGGTCGCGTATTTGCGTTACGCATCGGTGCACCAGCGCTTCAAGGAAGTGGACGAATTTGTCGATGCGATTCACGCGCTCGGTCGTCGCGTGAAAGCGAACGCGTTGCAGCCGGAGTTGTTTGCCCCGGAGCCGAAAAGGTAATGGTCGCGTTTAAAGAAGAGTTCCCGTATTTGCGCTGTGAATCAGGGCAGTTGTTCGAATTCGATCAACGCTGGCTGCGCGAAGCGATCACGCGGGCGGCCGATCAAGCCGGCTATCCGAGTTGGTGGCTGACCGACCACGTGACGGAGAGCATCGCGTTTTATCTGCGGCTGCGGAACGACGAACCGG
>JALYZW010000100.1 GCA_030945725.1 Verrucomicrobiota bacterium
CATCGCTAATCCCCCGAAGAAAATTTCCGCGCCGTGATTCGCGTCAGTCTTTCCGCGCTCGTCACTATCTATCTGCTGGTTTTTCTTGCGGCGGTTTTTCTCCTCTGGATAGTTGGTGAGTGGAATCGCCGACGACGCGAGCGGCGCGCATTACGTTATCGATTGCGTTGCGTGATTTGCGCCTTTGAATTCGAAGACCGAACGCCGGCGTTGCTCCCCCGGTGTCCACGTTGCGGAAGTTTGAACGAACGATTTAAACCGAATCAAATTTAATCATGGGAATGTGGATCGGCCGTAATCGAAAAGCTCGGGTCACCTATGGTTTCGATGAGATCGCGCTCGTGCCCGGCAACGTCACAATCAATCCGAACGAAGTCGATATTCGCTGGCGTCTTCCGCGACGTGATGCGGAGCCGCTCGAATTCAAAATTCCCATTCTCGCCAGCGCCATGGATGGCGTGGTCGATGTCGGATTCGCCTGCGCGATGAGCAAGCTCGGCGCCCTCGCCGTGCTCAACCTGGAAGGCGTGCAGACCCGCTACGAAAACCCGCAGGAAGTCCTGCAGCAGATCGTCGACGCCGATAAATCCGAGGTCACCGGTCTGCTCCAAAAAATCTACACCGAACCGGTGCGCGAAAATCTGATCGCCGCCCGCGTGCGCGAGATGAAAGAGAAAGGCGCGATCGCCGCTGTCAGCTCGATCCCGCAGAAAGCGGAACGTTTCGGCGCGATCGCGCAGGAAGCGGGCGCAGACATTTTCGTGGTGCAAAGCACCGTCTCCACCGTCGAGCACATCTCGACCGAATATGAGTCGCTCGATCTGCGAAAGTTTTGCGCGAAGATGCGCATCCCGATCATCGTCGGGAACACCGTCACTTACGATGTGACCCTCGCGATCATGGAGTGCGGCCCGGCTGCCGTCCTCATCGGTGTGGGACCGGGCGCCGCCTGCACGTCGCGCGGCGTGCTTGGCCTCGGCGTGCCGCAGGTCACGGCGACGGTTGACTGCGCCGCAGCGCGCGACGCCTACTTCAAGAAAAGTTCGCGCTACGTGCCGATCCTGACCGACGGCGGCATGAGCAAGGGGGGTGACGTTTGCAAAGCGTTTGCGTGCGGCGCCGACGCCGTCATGGTGGGCAGCGCGTTCGCGAAGGCGCACGAAGCGCCAGGCGCCGGCTATCACTGGGGAATGGCAACGCCGCACGCGAATCTTCCACGCGGCACGCGCATCAAAGTCGGTGCAACCGGCTCGTTAAAGCAGATCCTCTTCGGTCCTGCCGAGGTCGATGACGGCAGCCAAAATCTGGTCGGCGCGATCACTACCTGCATGGGCAACGTGGGCGCGCGCTCGATCGCGGAATTCCAGCAAACCGAAATCATCATCGCACCGTCGATCAAGACGGAGGGCAAACTGTTCCAGACCGTGCAGAGCGTCGGAATGGGCACCCGCTGATTTTTCGGCCGCGCGAACTTCGACGTTGAACGTTCGCCGTCGGACGTGGAACGTGGCGCTCGTGAATATGCGAGATCGTAGAGTTGTCATCACTGGCATTGGCGTGGTCACGCCGATCGGAAGCGACCTCGAAACCTATTGGACGAACCTCCAGAACGGCGTCAGCGGCATCGGGATGATCGACGCGTTTGATACGACCGATTTCGATTGCCTGATCGCAGGTCAGGTGCGCGACTTTGATCCGAAACAGTATTTCAACAATCCGAAGGACGTCCGACGCACGGATCGCTTCGCCCACTTCGCGATGGGCGCCGCGAAGATCGCGATGAAAGACAGCGGCGTCGATGTCGAAACGGTGAACCGGGATCGATTCGGCGTGCTCGTCAGCAGCGGCATCGGCGGTCTGAAAACGCTCGAGGATCAGCACAGCGCGCTCGTCTTCAAAGGCCCGCAGCGTGTCTCCGCTTTCACGATTCCGATGTTGATCAGCAACATGGCGAGTGGCCTTATCTCGATGGAGTACGGCCTCCGTGGACCAAACATGTGCATCGTGACCGCATGCGCCACGTCGAACAATGCGATCGGCGAATCCTGGCGGATCATCAAGTTCGGCGACGCCGACATCTTTCTCGCTGGCGGTTCCGAGGCGTCGATCATCCCGATTGGCCTCGGCGGTTTTTCCGCCATGAAAGCGCTCAGCACGCGCAACGACGATCCGACGCGCGCGTCACGTCCGTGGGATCGAGATCGCGACGGATTCGTGATGGGCGAAGGTGCGGGCGTGGTCGTGGTGGAAGAACTCGAACACGCGAAGGCTCGCGGTGCGCGGATCTATTGCGAGCTCGCCGGGTACGGGCTTTCCGCGGACGCGTATCACATGACTGCGCCGCCCCCGGATGGCGATGGCGCGGTGCGCGCGATGCAGATGGCGCTGAAGCACGCCGAAATCGAGCCAGCGCAAGTTGATTACGTCAACGCGCACGCCACCTCGACCGGCCTCGGGGATCTCTGCGAGACGCGCGCGCTCAAGACTGTGTTCGGCGAGCACGCCAGGAATGGCCTCGCCATCAGCTCCACGAAGTCGATGACTGGCCACTTGTTAGGCGGCGCTGGTGCGATTGAAATGGCCGCGTGCATTCTGGCCATGCGCGACTCGGTCATTCCGCCCACGATCAATCTCGATAACCCGGACGACGAATGTGATCTCGACTACACGCCGAACGTCGCGAAAGAGAAAAAAGTGAAGGTGGCGCTGAACAATTCCTTCGGCTTCGGCGGACATAACGCGACGCTCGTCGCAACCGAGTTTACCGGGTAGCCGGTGACGTTCATTTCTGGCCGCGGGTGCGCCGAAGGTAATGTTGTAGGGCAACGATTCCTCGTTGCCATGGCAGACAGGAATGCCTGCCCTACAATCGGAGGCGCCGCGGTCGGGCGTCGTCGACCTCAGCTCCCCGCGAAGATCGGTGCGGCCGTGATGTCCGAGGCGTCGAAGCTGAACCCGTGGCCGCCGCCGTTATTTTGCAGCGATTTCAGGAGCGCGGCGACGCTGTTCGCCGTCGTGGCGGTGTAAAATCGGACCAGGCCGACGGTCGTCCGTTTCCCGAAAACTGTGATCATGATCGTGTCGTCGTCCACCGAGTTCATGAAGATGTGATTGCCGTTGCCCTGATGATAGAGCGCGTTGAATTCCACCTCCCCGATGCGGCGCGCCAGTTCTTTCGTCGCGGCGAACGAACCCGCCGCGAGCGCCGCGATGATCGTCACGTCCATCACCGTCATGTCGCCGAACTGCGAGATCACATTTCCGCCGCGATCGATCACGACGGTTAGTTCGCACTCTGCCTTCTCCAAGAATTCGGCCAGAATCGCGTCGAGATTGCGGACGTCGTCGATCGTGAGACAGGGAATGGCGTTCATACCGTGGCGCCGGCGTTGCGCGGCATTGCTGGTTCGACCGGGATCGCAATCGGCGCCGGTGCCGTTTGCGGCACGTCGCTCTGTTTGCTGAATTTGTGGAGCAGGATCTGCGAGACCGCATTGAGTGATGCGAACACATTTTGCCCTGTGCTCGAGACGACCTCGAAGCTCTGCACACGCTTCTTCCGATTGTTCAGCACGTACTCGAGATAATTGACCGGCGCGACGTTCTCGAGGTCGCGCTTGTTGTACTGCACGACGTATGGAATTTCATCGAGCGAGATATTTTGCTTCGCGAGATTGTCCTCGAGATTCTTAAAGCTCTCGACGTTCTCCTCCATTTTTTCCCACTGGGAATCGGCGACAAAAACGACCCCATCGACGCTGCGCAAGACGAGTTGCCGGGTCGCGTTGTAGATCACCTGGCCGGGAACGGTGTAGAGCTGGAACTTGGTCACGAACCCTTTGATGACCACCGCGTTTAAGGGCAGGAAATCGAAGAACAGCGTCCGGTCCGCTGCGGTCGCGAGCGAGACAAGGTCGCCGCGATTCTCGGGGTTAATCCGCTTGTGGATGTAATCGAGGTTCGTCGTCTTACCGCAGAGCGCCGGCCCGTAATAAACGATTTTGAACTGAATCTCGCGACTGGCGTAATTGATGATCGACATGGGAGCCTCTTAGACTGGATGGGAATATTTCCGGGAGAGTTCGTGCACCACGCGGCCGAGCCGATCGCGGACTTCCGCGGTGATCTCGCCGTTCGAGTGCATCGTCGCGAGGCAGAGATTGTCG
>JALYZW010000101.1 GCA_030945725.1 Verrucomicrobiota bacterium
ATCGCCTGATGGAGCAATGGCATCCGCTCGGCCTCGTCGGCATTATTTCCGCGTTTAATTTTCCGGTCGCAGTCTGGTCCTGGAACGCGGCACTGGCGGCAGTCTGCGGCGACGCGACGATTTGGAAGCCGTCCGAAAAAACTCCGCTGACGGCGATCGCGGTGATCAAAATCGCGGAGCGAGTCTGTCGGGATACGGGCGCGGACCCGGCGATCTTTGCGTTGCTCGTGGGAAACGGGCCGACCGTCGGCCAGAAGCTCGCCGGCGATCGCCGCATTCCGCTGGTGTCGGCGACCGGCTCCACGCGGATGGGATTCGACGTAGGCAAGACCGTGCACGCACGGCTCGGCAAAAGCATTCTCGAACTCGGCGGCAACAACGCGCTCATCGCTACGCCGACCGCGGATCTCGCGATGACCGCGAGCTCGATTTTTTTCGGGGCGGTCGGCACGTCGGGTCAGCGTTGCACCTCGACGCGGCGTGTGATCGCGCACGAATCGATCGGCGAGAAACTGCGTGAGCAATTGCTCCGCGCCTACCAGTCGCTGCGGATTGGTAATCCGCTTGATCGAAACACTTTGATGGGACCGCTGATTGATCCAGCTGCGGTCCAGAACGTCCAGGAATCAATAGAGCGGGTGAAAGCCGAGGGCGGTGAGGTGCTGCATGGCGGTGAGAAACTCTCCGGGCCGCAGTTTGCCGGAGGCTGCTACATGCAACCGTGCATCGCGCATGCGCGTCACGAAATGGAAATCGTGCAGCACGAGACGTTCGGTCCGCTGCTTTACCTGATGACGTATCGGGATTTCGACGAAGCGCTGGCGATGCATAACGATGTGCCGCAAGGGCTCAGCTCATCCATTTTTACGAACGACATGCGCGAGGCGGAGAAGTTCCTGAGCGCGATCGGCAGCGATTGTGGAATCGCAAATGTGAACACTGGGACGAGCGGCGCGGAAATCGGCGGTGCGTTTGGCGGCGAAAAAAACACCGGTGGCGGCCGCGAAAGCGGGAGCGATTCGTGGAAGAGCTACATGCGGCGACAGACGAACACGGTGAATTTTTCGACTGAGCTGCCGCTCGCGCAGGGGATCACGTTCGGCGCCGCGGAAGGCAGTGCGACCGCGTAACGCAATCGGTGTCATCCTGAACCGCGCAGACGGTGAAGGATCTCGCCCATCCACGGGGGACTACCGCGTACAAACGCCAGCAATCAAAACGCCCGTCGTCGTTCCCATCACCGAAACGATGGTGCCTTATGTGAGGTCCCTCGCCGTCGGCACGGCTCGGGATGACAGCGTGCCGAATTTGAACAACATTACCTTCGTATGACGACAGCCACGCTCGAGAACACCAGGCCGGATTCGGCGGAGACGCAATTTGAATGGCCGGTCTGTTACGAGGCCGAAAATTTCATTCTCGAGCGGATCGACGCTTTTACGCAGCAGAACAGTTTTGCGCGCACGCTGGCGGCGCGAATGCGCGATGAAACCGGCACGCTGATTCTGGATTGGACCGATTATCTGCTGCTGCCGGCGTCGGACGAAGCGGCGTTGCGCGCGACGGGCTACACGGACGATCCGCTGGCCGATGCGCCCGACGCGCAGAAGCAGCTCTGGCATCCGGAAGCGATGTTGCCGCGGGTGTTGATCGCGCCAACGAACGCAAAATATCCTCGCGCGCTGGGGATTCGACCAGAACACATCGCCGATTTCGCGGGCGTGCACGGGATCACGAATGAGATCGACGGTGATCCGCTCTCGCGCTTTCGGCGAATGTTGATCGCGGAGGAAAACGGGACCCGTTTCGAAGCGATCGAGCGGCGCGCGTATCGCGGTTACAAGCCGGCGGAGGCGGACGCGAAATCGTATCTCGCGGCGCGGGAAATCTGGCAGACCCGCCGCCGTCTGTGGGACGACGACCGGGCCGGTATGAGAGGCGGGCTCACGCAGCTCACGAAGATGATCGATCTGGTTGGGCGCGATCTGGCCTGCCACCTTGTGTTTGAGGAAGAGCGGCGCTATTGGCAGAAACGAAATCGCGCCGCGACGGAGCAGAAACGCCGGCAGGACTCGTTAGGCCTCGGCTGGGCGAACCACGATCACCACACCTTTCGCTCGTCGCGCGAATGCTTCGTCGACCTGATCAAAGCGTGGGAGATGCTCGGTTTTCACCGAAGGGAACGCTACTATGCGGGCGCGCAGGCGGGGTGGGGCGCGCAGATCGTCGAGCAACCGATCGAGGGCATCATCATCTTTAACGATGTCGATTTGAATCCAGATGAAGTGGAAGTGGATTTTTCGCGTCGGCCGCTGCCGGCGCAGCCAAAACTCGGCACGATCGGTCTGTGGTGCGGATTACACGGCGAAAGTTTCTTGCAGGCCGGCATGCACCATCTGGAGTGCCGATTTGAGTTTGCACTGCTGCGCGAGCAACTGGCCGCGGCAGGGGTGCAGACGATGAAACCATTCTCCGACTTTCCATTTTTGAAGCAGGCCTTCACGGAAGGCGAACGCTGGTCGGTGCGCGCGCTGCGCGCGGAGCGTCTGCGGAGCAGCCGCTCAATCACGGACGAGCAGTTCGATGAATTCACGACGAAGGGCGCGCTCGGCAGTCACCTGGAAAATCTGCAACGACACGGCGGCTTTAAGGGATTCAATCAGCACGCGGTCAGCATTATCATCGCGGAGACGGATCCGCGGTTGCAGACGAGCTGAAGCTTACCTGGCGAAAACGCGCGCCTTCGCGACGTCATCCCGAGTCGCGGAGACGGCGAGGGATCTCTCCTATTCAGGCTGCGCGTTCGCGTTGTGGCGCGGCAGCAATCTCTCTTGGCGTCGTTGCTGCCGCGCGGTGCGCAGTGAGTCGTCGTGCTTCGGTGAGGTCCCTCGCCGTCTGCGCGGCTCGGGATGACAGCTCTGGAAGTTTGGCGTAGGTAACCACCACTCTTATGGAACCTGTATACATCCTCGGCGCCGGCCGGACTGACTTTAAGCGCAACCTCAGAAAAGAAGGCAAAGCGCTGCGCCATCTGATCATCGAAGCGGGGCAAAAGGCGATCGCGGACGCAAAGATTGATCCGAGCCAGATCGAGGCCGCGGCTGTCGGGAATTTCAACGGCGGGCAATTTACGAAACAGCTGCACCTCGGCGCGTTCGTTCCGGAGATCGACCCCGCGTTGCACGGCATACCGACGATGCACACCGAAGCCGCGTGCGCCTCCGGTTCGCTCTCGGTGCTGCTCGGAGCGCAGTGGGTGATGGGCGGATTTCACGACGCGGTGCTGGTGGTCGGCGCGGAACAACAGAAGACGATGTCGTCGCGTGATGGCTCGGACGTGCTCGGGGCGGCGGCCGACTTCGACATCGAGCGTCCGGAGTATGGCGACTTCATGTTCCCGAAATTGTTTGGACGGATCGCACAGATCTACATCGAGAAATACGGGGCGTCGGAGAAGGAACTATCCTGGGTCGCGTACAAGAATTACGCGCACGCGCGGTTAAATCCGCTCGCCCAAATGCGCGATGCCGATCTCACCTACGACGCCGCTTCGCAGGTGTCGGACAAGAACCCGAGCGTTGCGCCGCCGTTGAAGGTTTCGGATTGTTCGCAGATCACGGACGGCAGCGCATCCGTGGTGCTCGTCTCGGGCAAATACATGGACCGCATGGGCCTCGATAAATCAAAGTACCCGCGGATGCTTGGGTTCGGCAGCACGACGGACTACCTCGCGCTGGAGAAGAAAGACGCGCCCATTTTTTCCACCGCGCGCAAGGCGGCGGAAAAGGCCTTCGGCATGGCGAACCTCACTCCGCGCGACATGCACGGCGTGGAAGTACACGATTGTTTCTCGATCACGGAAATCTGCGCGTACGAAATCCTGGGCTTGGCGGAACGCGGCAAAGGCGCCGAGCTCGCGATCAGCGGCGCGACGGCGTTGCCCCAGGTGCGCAATGAAAAGGTCGGCGGCAGCATTCCGTGGGAAATTCCGGTCAATACCGGCGGCGGCTTGATCGGCGACGGACATCCCGTCGGCGCGACCGGAGTCCGGCAAGTAGTCGACGCGTATCAGCAGCTGACCGAGCAGTCTGACGCGCGGCAGATCCGGGGCTGCAAACGATTCCTCACCTTTAACATGGGTGGCAGTCTCACCACCTCCGTCGCGATGATCTGGGGCCGCGACTAGGGCAGGAAAAGCGCGCGCCGGATCGGGATCGTCAACGTCCCGCTGACGCGCATTCGATACGACTTCTGCATGCGCGCAATCGCGTCGCTGACCTCGTAGGAGAAAATTCCGTCGGTCGGGCCGCAATAGTAACCGAGACGGCGCAACGCGTTCTGCAAGGCGCCGACGTACGCCGGATTACCGGCGAGATCTTTTCGCCCTTCGAAGTAGTAGAGAAAGCGGAGCGGATAACGTGGCGCGACATCGGTCGGGTCGAGGGCGGGCATCTGGTGTAACCCCGCCCACTCATCTCGCGGCGCGAGCGGATCAGTGGAATGAAACAAAGGCTCATCGTAGGCGCGTGCCGTGCCAGCGAGCGCGACCGTGAAAAGCGCGAGCGCCATGATCAAAAGCCGAAGCGGACTCATGCGGGAATTGTGCTCCTGCATTCGTTCCGTGACAAGCACGCGATCGCCGTCGGACAGGCGACGACGCGGGATCGCGCGGTCGCTATTAGGCGAAAAACTTCGTCTCCGCGCGGTAGCCGGGCAGCTGGATCATCTTGGTAAACTTGAGCCCGAGCTTCTGCAGCAACGCAATCGAGGCGCGGTTTTGCGGCGAGGTCACAGCGACTACGCGCGGGAGGCCCAGTTCACCGGTCCCATAAGCCATGACGGCGGTCGCCGCTTCGAAAGCGTATCCTTGGCCCCACGCGTGCTCGAGAAACGCGAAGCCGATATCCACGTCGTTCAGCGTTTCGCGTTTGATGAAGCCGCAGATCCCGAGCGAGGCGCCGTCCGCTTTCGTCGCCACCAGATAGAAGCCAAAGCCGTGCAGTTGATAGCTGCTGATAATTTTTTCGCGAATGTAAGCGGCCGCATCTTTGACGGTTCGGATATTGCGGTCCGCGACGTAGCGGATAAAAGCCGGCTCGTTCAATAATTCGAGAATGAAAGCGGCGTCATCGATCGTGAGATGACGCAGCCGCAGGCGATCCGTTTCAAGAGAGAAAGGCGAAAGCGTAGGGGGACGGATTTCGCTCGATTGTTCGGGCGCCGCCGATGCAGCCGTCCCCGGTATGGGCTCCGAATCACTCATACTATGACTCAACATAAAGTTTTGATCGCCTCCGTCCTGGCCGCGGCGACACTGATACCTGCCGCTGCCAAAGCGCAAGGTTTTAGCATCGAGATCGGAGACCGCCCGTATGCCACGCATGGCTATCGCTACTTCGAACATGGTCATCAACGCATCTGGGTTCCAGGCCACTGGACACGGCACCACCGAGTTTGGGTGCATGGACATTATGCGCGGCGCGAAGGTCGCGGCTGGGATCGTGACGATCGGCGTTGGAGATAGACGCGGGTTAATTGATTAACGAAACGGGCAGGTTGCGAAGCCTGCCCGTTTCTGCGTCGTGCCCGGGCGATGCTAGGATCGTCGTCGGGCCAGTTGCGACATCGCCATGCTCATGGCCGCAGTGCCGAGTGTGTTGATCAACATCGGGTGCTGCGCGTAAAGCTGACTGACGCGGTCGATGATCGAGGGGTCATGTTTTTCCGCGTGCTCCGCCGCTTGCTGCACCATCTCGGGTGAGACACGTCCCGCTGCTTCCGGAGTGATTCCGGGCGAACTCGCGCCGCCTGTCGGCAGGGATATTCCAGCGGCCTGCGCGATTTGCGCGAGCATGCCGGCTCCGGCGCCGCTCGACATCAGCGTGTTGAGCAAATTCGCACGCTGATCGGGATTCGAATTGCTGAAGAGCTGGCTGACCATCTGCGCGAAAGGCGGAGTCTGATCGGAGCGGAACATGGCCGCGAGTCCGTTCGCCATGTCGCTCGCCGGTGCATTCTGCGCGACTTGCTTGTAGTGGTCCGCGACTTCTGCGGGCTGCCCCGCAGCAGCACCTGGTTGGGAGTAATTTTGCAACACGTCGGCGATTTGGTTCATCCAGCTCATGTCTGCACCATCCGCGGACGCGACCGAAGCACAACTGCGATCCCATCGGTGTCCGCGCAGAGCACGTATTCGCATCGACATCGCAGCCACGACCGCTCAACCTGCCGTTTCGCGGCTGATGCCTAACGAACCCGACGGAGCAATTCCGACGGCGCCAACGAGCGCTCGACCGGGCCTGGAATCGATCGATCTGCTTCGCGGAATTGTCATCGTCGTGATGGCGCTGGACCACGTCCGCGATTTCTTTAGTCACGACCTGCTCTCGTTCTTCCCGCTCGATCTTGAGAAAACCTATCCCGCGATGTTTCTCACGCGTTGGATCACGAACTTCTGCGCTCCGGTGTTCTGCTTCCTTGCGGGGACGAGCGCGTTTCTATCGTTTCGGCGCGGCAAGACCAAGAACGGTTGGTCGATGCTCCCTGGGGAGAGGCACCGCAGCCGCCGCCGGATTACGGCCCTGTATCCGGGCTGCGCGTGGTTTGCGCGCTTGAAACAGCGCCGCCGCGATCCATGGCTTAGCTACTTGTAGAGCCAATTTTCGCGAATACTTCCGCCGCGATTTCGAACGAACGCAGCCGCGCCTGATGATCGAAAATCTGCGCCGTGGCGATCATCTCGTCCGCCGCCGTCTCGTCGCGGATCGCTCGCAAACGTTCGCGCACGGTATCGGCTGACCCGACGGCGCAATATTGCGTTCGGTGTTCGATCGCCGCCCGTTCGCCGATGCTCCACCGACCCTCCATCGTGTCGACAGGCGCTGGCAGTTGACCAGGCCGGCCGCGGATCATGTTCAATGTCGCGAGCTGCGCTGAGGTGAACAGTCGTTGAGCTTCAGCGTCGTTTTCGGCCGCGTAGACACCGACCCCTATCATCACGTGCGGCTGCGAATGCGCCGCGCTCGCCCGAAAGCCAGCGCGATAAAGGTCCAGCGCGCGGTGCAAATAATCCGGTGCAAAATGCGATGCAAAAGCGAACGGCAGCCCAAGCTCGGCCGCAAGTTGCGCGCTGAAATCGCTCGAGCCGAGCAGATACAACCGCACGTCCAATCCAGCGCCCGGAACTGCTCTGACCTGTTGTGCGGCTGCCGCAGGTCGAAAGTACGATTGCAGCTCGAGTAGATCCTGCGGAAAAGTGTCGCCGCTGCTGCCGAGATAGCGACGCAGCGCTCGCGCCGTCTGCTGATCGCCGCCCGGCGCGCGTCCGAGCGCAAGATCGATGCGGCCGGGATACAGCGACTCGAGCGTGCCGAATTGTTCCGCGATCACGAGCGGCGCGTGGTTCGGCAGCATGATGCCGCCGGCACCGATGCGCATTGTTTTCGTCGCACCCGCGACGTGACCGATGACCACGGCAGTCGCTGCGCTCGCCACGCCTGGCAGATTGTGATGCTCGGCAAGCCAATAGCGATGATAACCCCAGGCCTCCGCGTGTCTCGCGAGGTCGACGCTATTCCCGAACGCAAGCGCGGCATCGCCACCCTTAGTGATCGGCGAGAGGTCGAGAAGCGAGTAGATCATGCTGCGAAGAGCGACACGGCCGCGGGTTGCGCCGAAGTAAAATTAGGCCGGCTTTGCGGTCGCGTCCCGGTTTGCTGGCCCGGCGGGTGATAAAATGACGCTGTGCTGCTCGCGGTTTGCGTACGGGAAGACGACCCAGAAACCGGCGAAAATAAGAAACGCGAGCGTCGCCAACCCGCCGGCGATCGGTGGGGAGTGTGCGACTTTGTTCAGGACGACATAGAAATCGGATGGAGATGCCGAGCGCGAGGGGGATCATCGCGGCGAGCAAAAACCCGCTCGCCAACTTCAGGAAGTGGGGATTCATCTCACCCTTTTCGGCGATGCGATGATACGCCGGACGTGTCATCAACAGAATGCCGCTCAAAGCGACGAAGCCGAGCGCGCTGAGATGAAGCGTCTGCGCCGTCCGCGGTAATTTCGTGAACGCATCAGTCAGGAACGCACTGAGCTGAAACCCAATGAACGCCTGTGTTCCCGGCAGCACGATGCGACCAGGACGATCATGCGCCTTCATCGAGCCCGATTTTGAACGGATCCTTTTTGTCCTTCGCCATTTCTCTGCGCTAACGTCGCGCCGGATTCGCCTGAACGACTTTCCGCATCTCGTAGCCACGGCCGCGCGGCATGCGCCGTCCTCTAACCCATGTAGAAACCGCCGTTCACATTCAGCACGTGGCCAGTGATGTAGCTCGCCATCGGCGACGCGAGAAAGAGCGCCGCGTCCACGATCTCGTGCGCATCGCCCAGCCGCCCGAGCGGGATCTGTTTCTTGAAGTTGTCTGTCACTTCATCCGGCATGCCTTTGCTCATGCCGACATCGATGAACCCGGGCGCGATCGCATTCACGGTGATTTGCTGGCGCGCCAGTTCGCGCGCGGAGACTTTCGTCAGCGCAATGATGGCCGCTTTGCTCGAGGAATAATTCGCCTGCCCGAAAAGCCCCATCTGGCCGCTCACGGATGAGAGGTTGATCACGCGTCCGCCGCTGCGCAGAATGGTCGCCGCCTTTTGCGTGACATTGAAAGTACCGGCGAGATTCACGCGCACGACGCTTTCGAATTCCTCGAGCGTCATCTTCTTCATCGTGCGATCGCGGATGATGCCGGAGTTGTTTACGAGGACGTCGAGACCTCCCAGCTCGTCGGCGATTCGTTTCATCATCGCGTCCACCTGCTCCGGTTTGGTGACGTCGCACTCCACCAGGACCGGCTCCTGCAAACCACCCGCGACCGAATCCGCATCGGTTTTGTTCTGTCCGCTCTGGTCCGCGACGTAGTTCACCACGCACTTCGCGCCGCGCGCGCCGAAAGCCTGAATCATTTCGGCGCCGAGACCGCGCGAGCTCCCGGTGACGAGCACCACCTTGCCGGAAAAATCGAGAGGATCAGTCATAGAGGAGTGTGCATTAAGATTCAGGACGCGGTCGCGGCAGAGAAACGGCGGATGAGCAACGATGTCGGCAGCCCGATCACGAACAGGTGGATCGCTATTTGAATCAGATCCGGTACGAGCGCGTGTCGCGTCTTCGCGGCGGATAACGGCAGCACCACGAGATTCATCACTGCAAAAACGACGAGCCCGTAAGTCAAACCGGCTGCAACCGGGCGTTCTCGAAGCACGGCGACCTTGCGCCTCGCAAAGTAGAAAACGGTGACGACCCCAAAGGCGATCACGAAATGCAGAGCGAGACCGAGAGCGGCCGTCGCGGCGCCACCTTCGAATGCGCGCCGACCGAGCAGCCCGCTGGCGACGAATTGCAACAAACGCATCGGCGTCGAACCGCGCAGAGTCGCCATGATCAAGGCGGAGATGATGTCCATCGCGCCGACCAGCAATCCCGTGATCGAGAGAACGCGCAGTGCCGGGGACATCGCGCGACCTTAGGCGCGAATGCCATTGCCCGACAAGCGAATGCCGCTAAGATTTCGGCTTCATGTCCGCCCCGGTTCGCATCCTTACCGCCGTTCCGATTTGCGACGGTCACGACAGCGCGATCAACACGATCAATCTCGAGTTCATCCGTCACGGCATCGAAGTCGTTTACCTCGGTTATCATCGCTACGCGGAGGACATTGTGCGCGCCGCGATCCAGGAGGATGTGCGCGCGATCGGCATCTCCAGTTACAACGGCGGCCACGTCGAGTTTTTCGCGGAAGTGGTGAAGCAACTTCGCAAACGCGGCGCGGACGACATCGCAGTCTTCGGCGGCGGCGGCGGGACGATTACGCATGACGATCAACGCGTGATGCAGAAGCGCGGCGTCGATAAGATTTTTTTCGCCGGCACGTCGCTCACCGGCATGGTCGAATGGGTGCACGAGCGCTACGGCAAAGCGCATAAACACAGCGGCCGCAACGGCTCGCCAGCCGACATGCAGCTCGCGCGCAAGCTCACGCAGATCGAGGACTCCTACGCGAACGGCAAAGCGCCGCGGAAATCCGCATCGAAGAAGAGCAGTAACACGCGCGTAATCGGCTTCACCGGTCCCGGCGGCGCTGGTAAAACGACGCTCATCGACGAGCTCGTCTTGCGACTGCTGCATCGAGACTCGAAGTCGCGCATCGCAATCTTGTCGCATGATCCGAGCGTCGTCGGCGAAGGTGCGCTGCTCGGCGATCGCGCGACGATGATCAACTCGCAGCATGATCGCGTGTTTATGCGCAGCATGGCCACGCGTGGGCAGGCTGGAGGATTATCGCCCGCGACCGAAGATTGCCTCCAGCTGCTCGCGCAGAGCGCCTTCGATTACGTCATCATCGAGACGGTCGGCACCGGGCAGGAAGCGATGCCGTTCCAGAGCAAGCTCGTCGATCAAACCGTGCTCGTGATGAATCCCGATTACGGCGCGCGTTTGCAGCTGCAGAAGATTGTGATGCTCGATCTCGCCGACATCGTCGTGATCAACAAAAGCGACCAGGAGCGGGCGCGCACCGCGATGAGCGAAATCGAGAGACGCATCGAGGACAACAGCCGCGATCAACGTTTGCTGGCAACGGTCGCAAAACGGCACCGCGACGCCGGTGTCGATCAATTGTGCGATTGGCTGACGCAGCCGCTGCCGGTCGCCGAGAAAGCCCGAAAACAATGAGCAAACTAGGAAACGTCATCGAGGCGGTCGAGAAGTACAACACCTTCGTCGAGGACGAGGTAAAGCGGGCTCGGAGCGACAAAAAATTCGGCGGCCAAATGGTCGATAAGTGGGATCAGATCAAAGCGAGCATTCCCGTTGGCACAGCGCCGACTGGCCTAAAACTTCCACGGCTCGCGTTGCCTGAGATTGACGAAGCCGGCGATATCACGCGCTACCTTTTAGCCGACGGTTTGCCCGGTGAATTTCCGTTCCTGAACGGTGCGTATCGCGAGATGTATCTCGAGCCGATGCAGAACCCGACGATCGAAACAGGAACTTACGAGAAGAATGGAAACGGCGCGAAGGCGAAGCTGAACGGCTCGAAAAACGGGAGCAAAAATGGCGCTGCCAAAGCCGCCGCAAAGCCTGTGGTCGCGGAAGAGCCGACACGTTTGTTCTCGGGCCTGATGCTCGCGGAAGATACGAACGCCCGATTTCATTTTCTCGGCGCGCATCAACGCTCGAAACGTCTGAGCACCGCGTTCGACGGCCCGACTCTCTACGGCATCGACAGCGATGCGCCTGGCATTCTCGGAAAAATCGGCGAGGGCGGCGTGGCGGTCGACACCGTCGAAGACATGATTCGTCTCTACGACGGCTTCGATCTCGGCTCGCCGGATTTCTCCGCTTCGATGACGATCAGCGGCCCGGCGCCGATCATCATGGCGATGTATATCGCCGCGGCGAAACGTCGCTTCGGCAACGACATCGTGCCAAAGCTACGTGGCACCATTCAAGCGGACATTTTCAAGGAAGTTCAGGCGCAGAACGAGACCATCTTCCCGGTCGAGGCCTCGCTGCGGTTCCTGACCGACATGATGGAATACACCACACGCGAAATGCCGCGCTGGTATCCGGTGTCGATCAGCGGCTATCACATCGGCGAAGCGGGTTCGACGCCTGTCCAGCAAGCTGCTTACACGCTCTCGAATGGCTTCGCCTACGCGGAGATGATGGCTGCGCGCGGACTCGACGTGAACGACTTCGGCCCGCGGCTTTCGTTCTTCCTCGATTGCGGATTGGACGTGGAATACATCGCGCTCACGCGAGTTTCACGGCGGATCTGGGCGATCGGAATGCGCGACGCGTTCGGCGCCGGCCACAAGGCACAGATGTTCAAAGTGCACACGCAGACGAGCGGGCGCTCGCTTGTTGCCGCTGAGTTCAAAAACAATCTCACGCGAACCGCGACCGAACTGATGCTCTCCTACATGAACGGCACGAACTCGTGTCACTCGAACAGCGCGGATGAGCCCTTCACGACACCGAGTGAAGAATGGATCCGCCTCGCCGCGCACGGCCAGGCGATCCTGCTCGATGAATCCGGCATCTTCAAACACACCATGAACATGCTGAGTGGCTCGCCCGGGATGAAGGCGGTCGAACGCGCCGTCGAAGCGGCGATCTTGGAGGAGTTTCGCGAGATCGAGCGACTCGGAGGCGTCATGGGCGCAGTTGAAAACCGCTACCAGCGCAGCCAAATCCAAACGGCCGCGCATCGCTACGAGCAGCAGATCTACAGCGGCGTCCGTCCGATCATCGCGCTGAATAAATACCGCAACGAAAAGGAAGAGATGCCGGAGTTCGAGCTCGCCCGCACGCCGCGCGCCAAGCAGCAGCTCCAGGTCGATCGCTTGAAAAAGTTCAAAGCGAAGAACGCAAAGAAAGCCGAAGCCGCGCTGGAGAACCTGGCCGCTGTGGTTGAGACAGACGAGAACTGCTTCCCCGCCATGATGGAAGCGGCGGAAGTCTGCTCGTTAGGCCAGATCAGCGAGTGCCTGCAAAAAGTTGTAGGGCGCTTCCGCCCGATGGTGTGACGGCGCGGCGGTGTCGTGCAGGCATACCGCCCGCCAGGCTCGACAGAGTCTCGCCCCACCGAAGGATCTGGCGCCGCTCTTGGTAGGGCGAGACTCCGTCGCCTGACAGATGGCGAAGTTCATTCCTCGACGTCATCCCACGAAAGGGGTGCTAATCGATCGCGGGAATGTAACGATTGTGTTCGTCACTGTTTGTAGTGCGCATCGAGCGCCGCGGCTAGCGAACGACAATGTTTATCACGCCCTGATTAAAGCCTGGCGTGAGGCAGGCGCGTGGATCGTCGGCGCCTACGTGATCATGCCGGATCATCTGCATTTCTTTTGCTCGAGGCGCCTCGGTTACAAGTCGGGGCTTTTCACCACCGGCTTCGGCAGGATGAAAGCTATGCCAGCAAGTGGGATTACGTCAGAGCTAATCCGGCTCGCGCCGGCCTCGCGCAACATCCGCATGATTGGCCCTTCCAAGGCGTATTGAAAGAGCTTCGAATGTAGCGTGCAGGTGCTATCCAGGCTCGACGGAGTCTCGCCCTACCAGCTCGCCCTAATAGAAGACCCGCACGAAGCCGGTAGGGCGAGACTCTGTCGAGCCTGACGGAAAGCGCTGCCCTCCAACCCCGCGCCTAGGATTTCTGCGGTGAGTTTCCGCCAGCCGGTCGCATCGGATCCACATTCGCTTCGCGTTGCTCGCGGTGCGCAAGCTTGAGCGGCTTGGCTTCTTTGAGCACGTGCCGCGCGATCACGAGGCGCTGCACTTCCGAGGTCCCTTCGCCGATCGTGCAAAGCTTCGCGTCGCGCAGATAGCGCTCGATCGGCAGATCGCGGCTGTAGCCGTAGCCGCCGTGGATTTGCATCGAACGATCACAGATCTTCACCGCGGACTCGGACGCGAACAGCTTCGCCATCGCCGATTCCTTGGTCGTGTTCTCGCCGTGATCTTGCAGATGCGCGGCGTGCAGCGTCATCACCTCGGATGCTTCGAGTTCCATCGCCGAGTCGACCAGCATCCACTGGATCGCTTGGAAATTTCCGATCGCGTGACCGAATTGCTTCCGCTCGTTCGCGTATGAATTCGCGCGATCGAAGGCCGCTTCGGCGATGCCAACGGCGAGAGCCGCGATGCTGATGCGACCGCGATCCAAGACGGTTAGTGCCTGCTCACGTCCGCGCCCGCGCTCGCCCAAAATCTCCGCCTTCGAGTTGGTGAAACGCAGCTCCGACGTCTCGCTCGCGCGCATCCCGTAGGTATGAATTTTCCGCACGCCTTCCACCTGATCTTTCATCATGATAAATGCGCTGATTTCGTTCTTCCCTTTGTCGGTTCGGCCAGTCGTTGCAATCACGACCACCAGATCCGCCACGCGCCCGGTGGTGATGAAATGCTTCATCCCATTCACTCGCCAATGATCGCCGTCCGCCTCGGCCCTCGTCTCGATTCCCCCCGTGTCGCTGCCGGCATTGGGCTCCGTCAAACCCCAAGCGCCGATCCATTCACCACTCGTTAGGCGAGGCAGATACTTACGCTTCTGCTCCTCCGTCCCAAAGAGGTTGATTTGCCCAACCGCGAGCGCGTTGTGCGCCGCGATGTCCATGGCGAGTGACGCATACGTTTTCCCCAATTCCTTGACCGCCAACGCCGCAGTCACATAGCTCAATCCACGTCCGCCGTATTCCTTCGGCGCCACCATTCCCATCAGCCCGATCTTGCCGGCCTTGGTGAAAATTTCGCGCGGCAATTGTTCGTCGTGATCCCACTGATCGGCAAACGGCGCGACTTCAGTCCGGCCAAATTCTTCCGCAGCTTTCAGAACGGCGCGGGACTCGTCGTCGAGGGGATGTTCGAGGGTCATCATAGGGAAAGGATTCTAATCGGAGCTACGCGCGTGCGCCGGCCGCAGACGCGAGCGGCCAAGCTACGACGGAGGTGTTCCGCTTCAAGCGGTCGCTCCCAGGTGGATTCGGATTGGAGCGAAACCCGCCGCGCCTTATTCTCCGCGCGATGGCCTCTGAATTAGCCGACATCCGCGCGAGCGCGCGCAAACGCATCGCGTGGCGGTTGCTGCCATTCCTGTTCCTGCTCTACATCGCAAACTACCTCGATCGCACGAACATCGCCTACGCCACGCTCGGGATGAAGGGCGATCTGCGACTGAGCGATTCCGTCTTCGGCACTGCGAGCGGGATTTTCTTCATCGGGTATTTCGCGCTGCAAATCCCCGGTGCGCTTTTGGTCGAACGCTGGAGCGCGCGGAAGCTGCTCTCGCTCACGCTGGTTGTCTGGGGCGCGCTGACTTCGCTCACCGCGTTCGTGCAAACGCCGGCGCAACTTTACGGCGCGCGCTTTTTGTTAGGCGCGGCGGAGGCGGGATTTTTCCCGGGCGTGATCGTGTACCTCTCGCACTGGTTCATCGCCGAAGATCGGGGGAAAGCAGTGTCGCGTTTCATGGCCGCGATCCCGATTGGCTTTATGATTGGCGGTCCGATCGCAGGCAGCATTCTTGGCGTGCACTGGTTGAATCTCCCCGGCTGGCGATGGCTGTTCGTGATGGAAGGAGCGCCGGCGATTGTGCTCGGAATCGCAACGGTTTTCTACCTGCCGGATCGGCCTGACGATGCGCGTTGGCTTCAACCTAACGAACGCACGTGGTTAAATGCACAGCTAGCAAAGGAACGTGCGGCGAAACCGCATGCCGCCCGCATGTCCGTTGGGCAAGCCATCCGCCATCCGGCGGTAATCATCCTTACGTTCACCCTGTTCTGCACCTATACCGGCGGCTACGCGTTCTGGCTGTTTTTTCCTACGATCCTGCAACGCCTCACCGGCTGGACGGACGTGCGCCTGATCGGTTGGGTTGGCGCCATTCCATTCGCCGTCGCGACTGCTGCACTGCTTTACGCCGGCTGGAGCTCGGATCGGATGCGCGAGCGCCGGTGGCACTTCGCAGTTCCGCAATTGGCCGCTGCGGTCGCGCTCGCTTCCTGGTTCATCTTGCCTCACTCGAATGCGTTGCTCGTCGCGATCTGCGCGATCATCGCGTCCGGGACGACCGCGTATTTTCCGGCGTTCTTTACGCTCCCATCGCAATACCTAACAAGTGCTGCCGCCGCCGCCGCCATCGGATTCATTAACTGCACGGGCAGCATCGGCGGCTTCGTCGGCCCGAAGATTTTCGGGGAACTAAGTCAGCGCACCGGCGCTTTGGACGCCGGCTTCGTCATGATGATCGCGTGCTGGCTCATCTCGTCGGCACTGGTGTTGCTTTTTTTGCGTGACCGAACGCCCGCCTGATCGCATCGACGTCCATGCTGCGCCTGATCCATGGAATCGAAGTTTTCGGCGTGAACGTCGACGGGGAGACGCGCTGCGCGCATTATCACGGGGGGCGCGACATTATCGCGATCAAGTTCAAATGCTGTGGGGAATGGTATCCATGCCACGCGTGTCACCAGGAATGCGCCGGCGACGCGCCGAAAGTGTGGCCGAAGGAGGAATTTAATACGCGCGCCGTTCTCTGCGGCGCATGCGGTTATCAGCTAACCGTGAGTGAGTATCTAAGGTGCAACTCAATTTGCCCGCGTTGTCGGCGCCAGTTCAATCCCGGGTGCGCGCAGCACTACGACTTGTATTTCGAGCGCTAACTTTTCAGCGCTACCTCAAACGGCGCACCTGTCTTGGCGCGGATATCATCCACGCTGGCGTCCGAAAGCAGCTCCGTCAGCACTAATCCGCCACCGTCCTTCACCTCAAACACGGCTAACTCGGTGATGATCAGATTCACCACCGCCTTACCTGTGATTGGCAGGGTGCATTCCTTCAGAATCTTCGGGCTGCCATCCTTCGATGTGTGCTCCATGACCGCGACGACGCGTTTTACGCCGGCTACGAGATCCATCGCGCCGCCCGGGCCCTTTACCATCTTGCCGGGGATCATCCAGTTCGCGATGTCACCGCTATCGGTCACTTCGAACGCGCCGAGGATCGCGAGGTCGATGTGACCACCGCGAATCTGCGCGAATGAATCCGCGCTCGAGAAAAACGCCGAGCCCGGCATCGTCGTGATCGTCTGTTTGCCCGCGTTGATTAGGTCCGGATCTTCTTCGCCTGCTTTCGGAAACGGCCCGATGCCTAACAAGCCGTTCTCCGATTGCAGCGTTACATTCATACCTTCCGGGATGTAGTTCGCGACGAGCGTCGGAATCCCGATACCTAAGTTAACGTAGTAACCTTCGCGCAACTCCTGCGCGGCGCGTTTCGCGAGTAGGTCGCGCACACCGCCGCCCGACTTCGCCACCACCGCACCCTGCACCGTGCGGAACTCGATCCGCTTCTCGTAGCTCGCGCCTTGCACGATGCGGTCCACGTAAATGCCGGGCGTGTGAATTTGGTCCGGGTCCAGCTCGCCCACCTCCACCAGCTCCTCCACCTCCGCCACGCACACCTTCCCGCAGGTCGCGATCATCGGGTTAAAATTCCGGGACGTCTTGCGATAGACGAGATTGCCGGACTTATCGCCCTTCCAAGCCTTAACTAACGAGACGTCGGCTTTGATCCCCGGCTCGAGCACGTATTCCTTATCGCCAAACTTCTTCGTCTCCTTGCCCTCGGTCAGCTTCGTGCCGAACCCCGTGCGCGTGTAGAACCCCGGGATCCCCGCGCCCCCGGCGCGCAACCGCTCGGCCAGCGTCCCCTGCGGGATCAGCTCCAGGTCGAGCTCGCCCGAGAG
>JALYZW010000142.1 GCA_030945725.1 Verrucomicrobiota bacterium
GGTCACTCCCTCTACACACGTAGATTAGGTGTTGCTGTTGCCTCCCGGCGTCGAGACCTGGGTCACCTGTTGCCACGTTGCAATCGACCCGCCGGGCGCCGGTCCAACTGCACCACCGCCGGCATTACCGTCCGGCACTTGCGCGAGCGCAACATTCACAACGCACGCGCTGCTCAAGCCAAACGCGAAAGCGAGTGCACGCAAAGTTAAGAGACCAGTTTCAACAGAGCTTTTCGTTCTCATAGTGGATGCGGCGGTCACGCTGCTTGATTTTAGGCCGGAATTGCGGGGTCGGGAATTACATCGAATTAGGCGATGCGATGCAAGATTTTCTACACGGCGAGGACGAAATCGTCAACGTGTCACAGAGATTTGCGGCGTCGACGCCCGGCGCGTTCGGGGCCTGACTGATCGGCAACCCGGGGTGTTGCCCCGAATTAGGCAGCACGAGATCCCCTGAAAGCGAGCCGAAGGGAACGTAGTCTGGTGCAGTCCGTGTTGGACGAGTGTTCTATGGTTCCGAGTTGAGATGGGCCGGCGCGTTCCGCGCATCTTCATCGCTTCGCGGTGGCTGGTTGCTTGCTGTCGCGCGCACCGACGCTGCCCGCTCCCGCGGGGAAAATGGGGTGGGGCTGGTATGAAACCAGTTCAGACTAAAAACGGAGCAAAGCAGCAGGGTGGCAAAGGCGAAGATGAAAAGAGCGCAATTATTGAGGCGTGGCGCAATTACTTGGAAAAGCCGAAGGATGGTGTCGACGATTTCCTGCTCGCGATTGACGGCATGATTCAACGCGCGATCGCGCGCCGGGGGGCGAATCGTTTGCCCCGCTATTTGTGGCCGGAGGCGGGCCAGGAACTGCGACTGCGCTTGTTTGTGCGGCGGCAGTATCTCTTACACCCGCCGCTCGTGCGAGAGCTCAACAACAGCGCGCCGAGCAGCCCGAAATTGCTCGACCTGCTTGAACGCAATATTTCTCAGCAGGCGTTTTACGCCGTGATCGATGTGATTCGTCGAGAGGCGGGATACGCCGCGAAACGCGATGCGTTGCAAGCGCACATGACGGAGGGGTCAGCTGCGCAAGACGTGTCGCCGCCGGACGACCTCGCGGTTGTTCGTCGCTGCCTCCGACGGCTCGGTTACGATCGTGCCGAGTGTCGCCTCTTTATTCGCTACTTCCGCGGCCGGCTCACGCAGCGGCAACTCGGCGAGCATCTAGGACTGCAACAGCCTGCAATTAGTAAACGTATTCAGCGCATTCGAGGCGAACTTGACATGATTGAAACGAAACGCGCGGCCACGGGGAATAGCGAGGTAGATTTTTGACCACGGCCTGCGCGAACGACCGAGCGCGGCGCCGGCCCTCAATAAATTAATCTTCCATGTTGCGCAGGAAGAAATCGAGTCCGGGCTGCGGGAGAACCATCCTGTCCGGCCCTCATATCGCGCTCCAGTAACTCACCTCGACTTCCCGGCCGCTGCCGCGATTTCGTCGCGCGAATATTCCCCGGCGATGATTGCCGGCTTGGCGCGGTTCGCGTCCCGCAACTTCGTGGCCGTTACCCACCAGGTCGCGAAAAATACGATCAGAAACCAAATCCCAACGAGCAAGCTGACATCGCGGCGCCTCAACACTGTGTTGAAGTGAGGCCATTGCCGCGACCAGTCTATCCAGTCGACAGCAATAATGGTGTCCGAATTCGGCGAGCTGTACCATTTTCTGTAAGGAGGCGCTCCTTTGAGCATGTGCGCCGGCACGTAGCGCACAGCCTTTTTCGTGACCGCGACCGTACCGCCCTGAGGCTTCGGCGCTGCAACGGTCCGCGAAGCAGGCACGGCGGGCGCCAATTTATTGACCGGTGTGATTTCTGGTTGCCGAACTTCGCGTGTGGGCTTTGCGGGCACGACGGCAGCCGTTTTCTGCGGCGGCACGGCGACGATGCTTCGCACCTCGATTATGTTCTCAGCCTTGGCCGGTTCAACCTGCGGCGCGATCGATGCCGGCGGCGCGTCAACGGCCGTTGCAGTTGCAGTTGATGGTTGGCCGGTAGGCTGAGGATCGGCCAGCGGTTCATGATCGATGACTGGCTCACGCTCGGCTTCTTCGAGACAGGCCGCGACCTGCGCGCTCGGAACCGCTTTGCCCGACTTTGCTTCCGCCGCCAGCAAGAGGACGAGACAACGCTGCTTTGCTTCCGCTGACGCAACCGAAGTAATTAGCGGCCGCAATTCTTTTTTCCCGGCACGAAGCTTACGCCCGTCCGCAAAATCGGTCAGCAGCGCTCCGTAGGCGCAGGTTTGCACAAGCTTCACCGTGCTCGTTTCACCAAGCTCAACCCGCCCGTAATCTTTGAGCGACGCAAAGTGCACGTCGCCGCGCGCGAAAATCCTGTTTTGGCTGATCTCGTACAGCAAGATCGCGAGCTCTTGCTTTTCCGGATGCGCCAGGCGGCGCTTGCGATCTCCCGCCGCAGCCATCAGGCTTTGCACCCGCTGGCGCATTGCCCTTTCCCGCTCAGTTAGCGGCACATCTTTCGCGTCGCCCCCTCGTTGATCGTTGTCGTTCATAATTAATCCCTCTCAGTTACTCCGGCCGGCCTTTCTCGACTCTAATTGACCGTATTGTCACCTTGCCCGGACCGGCGGCGAGGCACTCCGCTTCGCTCATCATGCGTATCCACTGCTGCACCTTCTCTTCGAGAAGTTGTTCGTAGATCTCGTGTAGCCCGGCGCCGTGAATCGTCGCGTAGTGCAGGTGAAAGATTAAGGTGAGGATCTCGCCGTCGAACTGCGCGTGCAGCAAGGTGGTGACCGGGAAGCAAAAGCGTTCCCAGGCGGTGATGAGATCGAGAAAGCGTTTTCGCTTTCCATGTTGACCGTACCCTTCCTCCGTCAGACCGATCGGTACCCGTTGATAATTCGTTGTGCTCATAGTTGGTAGTTGGTCGTCGTTTTACTTGTTGTTGGTGGTGGTGATTATTCGCCCGGCAATCGTTCTGATGTTTCGCGCTCGGTGAACTCGCGACTCGCCTCCTCGGCGAGGCGCAGCTGGTGCAAAAGAAAATCGTTTTTTTCGACCGACACCGCTTTGCGCACGCCACTGCGCTTTTCGCCGCGCAGCTGTTTGCAAAGCGCCTCACGCTCAGAGCAAAGGAAATGTCGATAACGCGCGAAACGCAGCAGGCGCGCGAGGTGACGATGCAAGAGGTCGTCGGCGGCGAAGGCGACGATCACCTCCTGAAACCGCGGGCTCAGCGGCGCCTTCCTCTGTGGTAATGCATGCGCCCACTCAAAAAAACAGTCCGCGAACGGCAGGTAACCGCCGCCTTCTAACTCAAGGCAGTGCGCGTGCGTTTTCTTGATCCGCACAACCACGCCGCCGACGAGCTGACCGCGTCCAGCGATGTTCGTCGCGAGCGGCAGGCGCAGCTGATCGCCGGCGCGCACGTCGACAACTTGCGAACGATAAAGCTCCGCCGCCGCCAGATCATCTTCCCCTAGAACGCGCGCCCGGCCTCCCGGTTTCACAATCTCAACCGCGTCAGCTGCGGTGCCGGTGACCTCGACGACATCGCCGCGCCGCACCCCGCGAATCCCTTCTTCAAAAAACAGCCAGTCTCCAAGCTGACAATCCCCCGGCCGCAGCTTCCCGACGATTTCCACCGGCATCCACGCCGGCACCAGGAGCGCGCGCAGCGCTGGTTGGCGGCGCTGCGCTTCGGCGCGAATCAGGCGGTTCGCCGCCGCCACATCCCGCTGCGGGACAATGGCGAGGACCTGGCGCCGCTTCCCGGTCGCGACCGCTACGCGCTGCGCGATCGACAACAACAGCTCGCCCGGCGCAAGCTCGGTGAACAGACCACGGTCCGCGCTCAGCAAAACCGCCTCTGCGAGTGCCCCCGCTTTCACTAGGGCACTGAGCCGCTGATGCGTCGCGCCGTCCGGCCGGCGCACCGCACGCTCCTCGAGCGGCGGCGGCGGCCGAAACAGGGCGATCGCGGCATCGCGTCGTAGCTCGCCGAAAAGGCCAGGCAGCGTCCGATCGCAGCAAAAAATCAACCGCTTCTCCAGCTGCACCGCAAAGCTGAGCAACTCTTCAAGCGCCCGCCGCACGATCGCCTTCCCCGCAACGATGACCACCTCCGCTGCGGCGCAGACCGCGCGCCAGCCGTCCGGCAGCCCACCACCGTCGACCGTGTCAATCGCTACGACTTTTGTCCGGTCACGTCTGAGCGCGGTGGTCAGGTCAGTGAGAAACGCGCGATCCAGCGCCGGGTCGCCCTGAGTCAAAAGCGCCGCGCGGTCGCGGCAGGCGAGGAGCGCATCTAGTTCCGGCACGCCGGTTTTTCTGACCGAGAATGGGCGGCTGCGATTGCGTCCGTGCCGCACGAACTCGACGATTCGGCGGCTGCTCGCCACCGCCGCGGACGTCGTCAGCCTGCCGGTAGTGCCGCCGAGCAACTGTCGCGTTTGCTGCAGTGCCGGCCCGATTTCCCGCACATCGTGCCAATCGAAATCACCGTAGCCGGAGCGAAGCACGGCCTCCTCGATATCCTCTCGGCGCCAGACCGATCTGCAGCCGAAGAGCCGGTCACATTCGACGCGATATCGCGCCGCGGCGGTGTCACGCGCCTGCTCCGGCGTGACGAAGATCTTCCCAGCGTTACTCCGTGCGTTCTCGACGGTACGAAGCACACCGTCACGCTCGTCCCCCATTTCTTCAAGCCAGCGCGCCTGTTCGGTCGCGAACACCGGTGAGGGGCCTTTCGCCGGCTTGATCGATGACCAGTAGTTTTCCGTTTCTGCGCGCGTCAGAGGCGCGTTCTGCGCGACGCCGGCAGCCTTCGTCTTCTTGATTGCGTTGGACGCTCTCGAGAATTGCCGGATCAACCGGTGCGAGATCCCCGCCACCTCGAAGCCGTCAACGGTTGGTATGACTTCGTAGCCGAGTGCGCGCATGCCGGTCGCCAAGAGCGAGAGAAAAAGGGCGGCAATGAAACCGTGGAAGTCGAAATAGAAATCAGGTGAGGCAGCGTAGTATTTACCGTCAGCACCGCGAGTGAGCGACAGGAAATAGTTGTGGATGTGCAGGTGCGGATCGCGCATCCGACTAAGAAACTCCAAGATACCGAAGCCGATGCCCTCTCCGGTGACCACCGAGTGGTTCGCGCCACCCTGACGCACGCGGACCGCGAGCCGCTCTTCAAGAGCCGCCACCACCAGCCGGTTCACCGAGACCAACAGAGCGATGACGCGCAAATCGCCGGCGGCCAATAATATCGAGATTGATTTTGGCACGTAGGTTCCCACGTCAAAAGCAGCGACGCGATACTGATATTGCCGGGCCAACAGCCGCTCCATGGTCACTGGGTGAATGCCGCGCCAAAGGCGGCTGGCCTGTTCGGTCGAAATCGACTCGCCGATCGCTAGCGTTTCGCGCAGCGCGCCAAAAGTGAACGGCGGGACGAGGAGCAACTCCGGCCGAGCGAGCTCAAAAGTGTAGTTGCCAACGCGCTGGACGTCGAAGCACTTGCGGAGGCGAACGCTTGCACTGCACGACTGTTGATCGCGGGACGTGCCGGAAAGTCGAAGCTGTGAAAGCGGGGCCACATTGTACGAGGTGAAGGGCTCCGGCCGCTTTCGTCAATTTAATCGGCAAATTACTTGAAAAAAGTTTGAGTGCCCAAAACTGTACAATTCATCGCGCATAAACGCATCGAGCCGCTGAGGTCCCCCAGCTCGATGCGGCACTACGACATCTGCGCTCGATCGCGGCCAACGAAAACGACTTTTGGGCGCGTAAGGGGAATGTATGGCCGTCGGTTCATGGTTGGCCCGATCGAGGGTCGAATTCACTCGTCGGACGTCGAACCGGTCCTCACCTAGCTGTCGCGAGCTGCACCGGGTCGGCACCAGAAGCCTGCCGGGTACCCGTTGAAAACCAGGTGCGTGATGGTGAATTCCATTCGCAGTGCGAACAACCCGGGATTTCCGAGTCGACGCTTCCCGCTCATTTTGCCGGTTAACATAAGCGAAGACGAGTGAACCGGTGACGACAGCCGCTAGCGACACGTTGGCACACCGCAACCAATTCTAGGTTCGGTAGATTTCACGTCGGCTGCCACTGACCTTTGCCGGTGCGGTTACCTTGTCGCTGCGCAGAACGAAGGCGAAGAGTGGGATTGACGGCGGCGCACGCCCGGACGGCGGCCATACGTTCCCCTTACGGCGCCGCACTCGTAACAGTCGCGAAATCACCGCTCGCGAAGCGGGCTCGCTTGTCAGCCGAAGACGGGACTCGAACCCGTGACCTGCTGATTACGAATCGTGATGGGTTAACTACCTCAAACTGCGTGATTTATGGTTATAGAGAAGTAAATCACATTACTCGGCTGGACGCAACGGAATACTGCCGAAAGCATTAGTATACCCGCCAGTATCCCTCCTTTCGCGGGGTGGACACAACATCAGCATGCTGCAGTCGCCGTAGATGGCGCCGGCCAATGGCGGAAAAGCCCTACGCTGTAGCAAACTCTGGCGCTAGCGCGCAGCAGGATCGCCCGCTTCGATCAAGTCGCAAAACTCAGCCGCGCATTTTCTGCGCGCGGGGAGCTTCCTCCAACGGTGAACGTTTGCGGCGAGCGCATTGCGGAAAAGCTGGAGATCTTTGAGTTTCGTATCCGTCTCCTCCAGGGTTGCTTCCGCCATCGCCAGGACGGACCGGCAGGCGCTGCCTCCGGCGGACCGCAGCCGAAGAATCCGGCGGACTTCATCAAGCGAAAACCCTAATGCCTGGGCCCGCTTGATGAAACGTAGCTGATTAACGGCGCCGCGATCATAGACGCGATATCCAGTCGCGCTGCGCTGCGGTTTCGGCAGAAGCCCGCTCCGCTCGTAGAAGCGAACGGAGTCGGGCTTGATCCCTGC
>JALYZW010000210.1 GCA_030945725.1 Verrucomicrobiota bacterium
GTTTTCCGCTTCCGCCCAGATCGACGCGGTCGCGTCGGCCACGTGTTGCGGGTCACCGCTGAAGGTGAATTTCGACGACTGGATCGTCCCTGCTGCGCGACTCGACAGCCCAAGACCGTCGGAGGCCTGCGCGAGAGAAATTTGCGTCGCCGTGGCCGCGACGTCCCACGCGCCGGGACGAGTGGAAATGCTCGAGCGCAACTTGCCGCCGAAGGCATCGACGCTGGTTTCGACTCGAAGTTGATCATCGCCCAGATGTGCGAAATCGAAGGTGATGGCATCGAGATCAAGACCGGGCGCCAGGCTGATCGCGCCGATCGTGAGACGATCATATTGCCACGACGTCGCGCCGCGCAATCCGGCGAAGGTCTTGCGGAACCAGGGCGTGTTGACGATGGCGGTACCGGCATGCAGGTGTCCCGATTCAATTTCGCTCGCGGAAATTGTAACGTCGTGGAGTTCAAGCGAAACATCGCCGCGCGAGATCCGAAGATTCCCGAACGACAGAACGAAGTTGTCCGCGATCAGCCGCCGCCATCCGCGAAGCGAAAGATGCGCCGTTCGCTCTGCGCTCGTCGGGTAACGCACTTCGCCGCGCACACCTTCAAGTTTCAGCTGGCGCAGCGCGCGAACGCCGCTTGAGTTTAAGAACGCAGCGAGGTGCAGATCGAGTTCCGCGCGGTCGATGTCGAGCGAAATGGCGACCGCGGCGCCGCGCCTGCTCCGCACCTTCAGGTTACGCACGACGACGGGCCGGAAAAGCGGCGCGTCGATCGAAGTCCACGTGCAGTCAACGTTTTGCTGACGCGCGGACCAACCTAACCAGAGGCGAAGCGCCGGCGACGCGATTGGTGCGAGACAGACGAAGACGACCGCACCGGCGAGGAGCGCGAGCGCGACAACGAGCAGCAGCCTCTTCGCGGACATGGCTTTTACTGGTGTAGTGCTAAACCAAACCGGGGGGAAGCGGGTTCTCGACGACGGCCTGACCAATCCGCGCGATCAGCGCTTGGGCTGTTCCGGCGCGAAGGTAAGGCGCACCGGCCGCCCGGTCTGCAACCGCGCATCGAGCTGTTGTTGCACGACGCGTTCGGCCTCCGCCGTGATCCCGCTTTCGGCCGCTTTCACGCGGGCCAGTTCCGGCAGCATGGCGAGTTCCGCTTCGAGGTCGGCGGCCGAAATGCGATTCCAAAAACCATTCTCGAGCTCGAGCACGTCGACCTGTTCCTGTTCAACACCGAGGATCGTCGCGTGAGGCAACGTAACCGTGATCTCTTTGTCCTCGAGATTGACGGCGACGTCGCGCTGCAAATCGAATCCCGCTTTCGCTTTGAACGTGCCGTGCAATTTGATCCGCTTCGTGCTGCCCGCCCACGTATGCAGCATTTCGTGCTCGACCTCGATCTGGCGGACCAGAATAGCGAGCTCCGCCGTCGGCGTGGTGCGCTCGACATAGACACGGTTTTGCACCGTGATCCGCGGCTGCAATTGCGCCACCTGCACAAACGCATCCCGCACCTCGCGCGCGACGCGCTCCAGCTCGGCCGTCCCCTGATGCGCGGTCCGCGCCGGCCAGCTTTCCAATCGCAAAAAAATGAGCGCGATAAGCGACGCGCCGATCAATGCGATCAACGTGAAAGCGAGCGGCCACGAGAATTTGCGGCGGTGCCGCTGCGGCTCTGCGTTCATGCGCGAACAGGACAAAAAAAGTACCGCCCCCCACGCCTCGAAGAGGCATGAAGGGCGGCTGTTCCCCCCAGAACAATCTTCCAAAACTGCGGATCACTAAGTGAGCTTCCACGCCGTCGCAACAGATTTGTGGCAATCGCATGCGACGCTCATGCGCATTCGGAATAGGCTCTCCGGGTGAAGCTCAGGCTGCGCTACGAAACGTCCTACCGTTATGAAGAAGCGGTCGCGTTCACTCCGCACGAGGTCCGTTTGTTCCCGCGCGGAGATTACTTCAGCCGGGTGATGCGGATTGATTTCAGGACGGAACCAGAAGCCACCATCCGATTTTCGCGCGATGTGTTCGACAACGTCGTCGCCTCATGTTTTTTCCCGCTGAAATCCGACCTCCTTCGCGTGGAGCTGTCGATCGATGTCGCGCTCGAACAAAAAGATCCGTTTCAGTTCCTGCTCGAGCACGACGCGATCAATACGCCCTTCACTTATGACGCAAAGCTGATGGAGGTGCTCGCGCCTTATCTTGCGAGGCCCGGGGTTGAAACTTTGCGCGTGCCGGGCTGGCTCCCGCCGACTCCGGAGCAACCGCGCGCGACCGCCAGCGCTCTCGTGGAACTGAATCGTGCGCTGCACGACTGCGTCGGATATGAAGCACGCGAAGATGGGCCGGTGCGGTCAGCGGCGGAGACGCTTCGGCTCGGCCGGGGAGCGGCGCGCGATGTGGCGGTGGTGCACGCACAGATTTTGCGTGGGCTCGGGCTCGCCGCTCGCCTAACGAGTGGTTATCTGCGGGAAACGGACGGCGAAGTCCGACGCGCGGAAGGGTCCCTGCACGTCTGGACCGAAGTGTTTTTACCGGGCGCGGGCTGGGTCGGCATTGACGCGACGAATGCGGCCTTCTGTAACCACAACTTCATCGCCGCAGCGGTCGGCCTAACGACAGCGGACATTACGCCGATTAGCGGGAGCTACTTTCATCAACAACGCGTGCCGGCGGAGATGACGAGCGGGCTGGAGGTACTGAATCTGTGAAGGCGGGGAATGCTGCTCGCAGTCATTCTGAGTCGCGAAGACGGCGAAGGATCTCTCCGATTCACGCTTTGCTGTTGCATTTTCGAACGGTAGCAATCGGCTGGCGTTTTAAGGCTCGCGTTCGGCTTGCGTCGACCGTCGTGTTCGTGCGGGATCCCTCCCCGTCTTCGCGGCTCGGGATGACGGACGCGTGTGGGCGCAGTTCGGAATTCGTCGATTGCCTGTTAGCGGATGCTCACTGAGCTGCGGTTGCAGAATTTCCGATGCTTCGACGCGCTCGCCGTCGATCTTGCGCCGAGCCTGACGTTTTTCATCGGACGAAACGGGCAGGGGAAGACGTCGATCCTCGAGGCCGCGTGCGTCCTGCTGCGACTACAATCGCAACGGAGCGCATCGCTTGGACCCCTGGTGCGCGTCGGGCAGAAATGGTTTGGCGTTCACGGCAGGAACGATGGCCACGCGCTTGACTTCCGCTACAGCGCGCTCCGCCGGAAGCTGGCATTCGACGATGTCGAGCAACGGACGGCCGAGGAATATTTGCGAGCGGCGCGGGTAGTGTCGTTCGCTAACACGGACATCGAGCTCGCGCGCGGCAGCGCGGAGCCGCGTCGGCGTTTTCTCGACTTCATCGGCGCGCAAACGGATCCGCGCTACCGGCCGACGCTGCGCGCTTATGAACGTGCGCTGCGGTCGCGGAATGCGCTGTTGAAATCGGCGCACGCGCGGCCGCGGGAAATCGCTGCGTATGATCGGCCGTTGCTGGAACATGGCGCGGCGCTCTCGGCGATGCGCGCGAGCCTCGCGCAGGAAATCGCGCCCTTCGCAGCGATCGCGCACCGCCAAATCAGCGCGACGGAGGAGGAGCTGGAAGTGAGATGGTTGCCGGGCAGCGACGATGATTTCGCCGCGGCTCTCGCGCGTTCGCAAGCGCGCGAGTTACGGGTTCGACAGACGGTGGTCGGACCGCACCGCGACGATCTGGAGCTATTTGTGCAAGGCAAGCCGGCGGCGCAATTCGCGTCCGAGGGTCAGCAGCGGACGGTTGTGCTCGCGTTGAAAATCGCGCAGGCCCGTTTCTTCGCGCAGGCGGACGCGACGCCGCCATTGTTGCTGATCGACGATGTTTTCGGCGAGCTCGATCCGGTGCGTCGCGTCGCGCTGCTGGAGCATTTGCCGCGCGATGCACAGAAGCTGATCACAGCGACCGCGCTGCCCCGCGATGGTGACGCAGTGGGTGGGAAAATCTTCGAGCTCGTGGACGGTGGATTGAAGCGGGCCTAACGACAACTGAACTTCGCCTTGCGGAAAGGCATCCGGCGCATTCTAGTTTTTTATGCGAAACTTGGGAGATGGCATCCCGCTGAGCCTCACCGGCTCGCTGCTCGTCGCGCACCCGAATACGCACGACCCGAATTTTCGCCGGAGCGTGCTCTTCGTTTACGAGCACCACAAAACGGAAGGGGCGGGTGCGGTGATTTTGAATCGACCACTCGATAAGCAGGTGACGGATTTGGTGAACGACGTGCCGCCGGCCGGTCTCGCGGAGGTGCCGGTTTTTCTCGGCGGACCGGTCGGGAAGAATCAATTGATGTTCGCCGCCTTCGAGTGGGAGAACAGCGAAGCAGTGAAGTTGAATCACAATGTCAATGTCGACGAAGCGCATGAGAGGATGATCGACGATCCGGCGTCGATCCGCGCGTTTGTCGGCTACGCGGGCTGGGGTGCGGGACAGCTCGAGGCAGAGATGAAACAGAAGGCGTGGATCTTGCAAACGCCAACGCGGGCGGTGCTAACTCCGGAACGAATGCCGAAGCTTTGGTATGAAATCATGCGCGGTCTCGGTCCATGGTTCAAAATGTTAGCGGCCGCGCCCGACGACCCTTCTTTGAACTAGCTTCCCGCCGTTTCTGGTGCGAAGCAGTGCCGCATGATCATCGGCGTTCCGAAAGAGATTAAAGAACAGGAGAACCGCGTCGGTTTGCTGCCTTATACGGCGGCCGCGCTGACCCGGCGCGGGCATACGGTCCTGGTGCAAAGAGCGGCCGGCGTGGGCTCGGGTTATCCGGACGAAGCGTACGTCGCGAGTGGCGCGCGGATCGTCGAGAACGCGGCGGAACTTTTCGCCGAAGCGGAGATGATCGTGAAGGTGAAGGAGCCGTTGAAATCCGAATGGCCGCTGCTCCGGAAGGGGCAGATTCTGTTTACCTACCTGCATCTCGCGGCGAGCAAACCGCTGACGGAAGCGCTGCTCGCATCCGGTGTGACCGGCGTTGCCTACGAGACGATCCAGGTCGGGAACAAGCTCCCATTGCTCGAACCAATGAGCGAAATCGCGGGCCGAATGTCGACCGTGATGGGCGCGTATTATCTCGCCAAACACAATGGCGGCAACGGCGTGCTACTCGGCGGCGTGCCGGGCGTTTTGCCGGGCCGCGTAGTCGTGCTCGGCGGTGGAACGTCGGGGGTGAATGCCGCACGCATGGCCGTGGGTCTCGGGGCCGATGTGCGAATTCTCGACGTCGATCTGGAGCGGTTGCGATTCCTCGATCTAACGATCCCGGAAGCGTCCACAATTTTCTCGAATGAAGCGAACCTGATGGACCTGATGCCGGCCACCGACCTCCTCATCGGCGCGGTTCTCGTCCCGGGCGCGAAGGCGCCGAAGTTGATCACGCGTGAAATGCTGCGCAAGATGAGGCCGGGGAGCGTGGTGGTCGACATTGCGATCGATCAGGGCGGCTGCGTCGAGACCTCGCGCGCCACGACGCACCTCGATCCCGTTTACGTCGAGGAGGGTGTGATCCACTATTGCGTGGCGAATATGCCGGCGGCTTATGCGCGCACTTCCACCCAAGCGTTGACGAATATTACGGCGCGTTACGTGGAGCTGCTTGCCGATCGCGGCCTGCAGGGCGCTTGCGAAAAATTGCCTGCGCTGGCCGGCGGCATCAACACGCGCGACGGCCGGCTCACGATCGCGGCGGTCGCGGAAGCGCATGGTCTCGAATACCAGGCAGCATTCTAGAATCGATCTCGCGTGACGGATTGAACCGCCCTCGGCGCAAGGCCGAAGACTAGGCTTGCTCCGATTCAGGCTTTACCCCATGGTGGGCCCTGCATCCAAAAACTATGAAGAAATACATCCTTATCCTGGCAAGCGCGGCACTTCTCGTCTCGTGCGAACAAAAAACCGAAACCGCTACCCCTGCTTCACCCGACAAGAAGACCGAGAATAACACCACGGTCGTCAACCCAGGCA
>JALYZW010000174.1 GCA_030945725.1 Verrucomicrobiota bacterium
CGCAAAAAACGACGCGGCAAAGGCGGAATTGATTCACGATTTCGCGACGCACGAACCGCCGGGCTGGCGCCTCCCGGCGGGCGTTCCTTTGTCTGATTACGGCGAAGCCTGGGCGAACGATATCCTGCCGATCGCGCGGGAAGCGCACACGCGTTTGGATTTGCGGAATATCGCCCCGCGAACAGATGAAAGTGGAGTCGTTGTGGCGGCGGGCGTCGCGGCCGAAAAACCGGTGCCCGATCACATCTCGTACCGCGATTGGTCGGCGCGCATCGTGCGGCAAGAGTTGCCGAAAGCCGGCTGGCGGCTCGCGGATCTCCTCGAGCAAGCGCTCAAATAAAAAACGCCGGCATCGCTGCCGGCGTTTTTTCGTAACGGGAGAAATTGCCTAGCTGCGCATCGCGCCGTGCGCGGCGCATTCCTTTTCAAGGGTCGAATATTGTTCGGGCGAGAGAATGCCTTTCGCCTGCTTCAGAAACTTGTCGTGGCTTGCCTTCGTGCAGCCCGATTTCATGCATTGCGACTGCCACGCGACCAGCTTCGCTTTCTGGTCAGCCGAAACGTTGAGGGTGGCGAACGACACGCATTTCGCGGAGGTCTCATTGGCGGCTTGCTTCGTGCAGCAAGCCTTGTCTGCGGCAAACGCGGAGGAGATTCCAAGCGTGGCGACGGCCGCGAAAGCTAAGAGCGATGATTTGGTCATGGTCTTAGTGAGACAGCGCCGCCTGCGATCTGTTCAATGAACCGGGAGAGCGAGGCTGCCCCCGTGAAACTTAGAGATTGACGCTGCGGTCTCGCCGCCATCGACTTCAACCAACTTTTATGAAAATAAAATGTCTCATTCCATTGCTCGTTGCCGCTTTCTTCCCCGTTTCGATTTTCGCACAAGCGTCCCCCACCCCGGCTGCGAACGTCCCGGTCGCGTCGTCGACAATTGGAGATCAGGCGGCGCCAGACGCCGGTGAGCTGACCACACTATTGAAACAGTTTCTCGACGGCGCGGGCCGGAACGACGTGGCGATGCACGATCGATTCTGGGCCGACGATCTGATCTACACCGGCTCGGTCGGGCGCCGGATCGGCAAGGCCGAAATCATGCGCGAAGTCCGCGCCGAGCCGCACCCGAAACCGGGCGACGAAGACGCCGTTTACAGTGCCGAGGACATCCGTGTTCACCAATATGGCACGACCGCGGTCGTGGCTTTCCGTCTCGTCGTGAACACAAAAAAAGGGGACAAACCTGGCGTCACGAATTTATTGAATAGCGGCACGTTTCTGAAGCGCGACGGGAAGTGGCAGGTCGTGAACTGGCAGGCGACGAAGATGCCGGCGGATGGTGAGCCGAAAAAGTAATCGCTTCGCTGAGCGACGGGAAAAGCGAGGTTAAGCGCTTGGGCGCTCGCGAGCGCAGAAGACATCCGCTGCTGTCCCCGGATAAGTCCCGTCCCCGCCGTCGCTTCAAATTCTCACGATCAGCGATCAAGCGTGCGATTGGCGTTTGGTATAAGCTCGAAAGTGCCGCTCGTCCCTCTGCTCCTCGCGGTGCTTGCACTGCTCGCACTTCCCGTCGCTCTCCCGTTGCTTCTGGTGCAACGCTACCGGCTGGGAAAAGCCCGACGGCTCGGTCGTCGATGGGTCGCCGCCATCAATCTGCTAATGATGATTTTTTCGGCCGCGCTCTTTCTCTGGGTTGCCGCCTTCATGACGTTCTGGGTGCCTGATGCGTTGCGGTATTCAGCTCTCGGCGTGATCGCAGGCTGCATTCTCGGCCTGCTCGGCCTGGTCTTGACGCGATGGGAAGCAACGCCGCGGACAATGCATTACACACCGAATCGCTGGCTCGTCTTGATCATCACTTTCGCGGTGGCGCTACGCCTGCTCTACGGCTTCTGGCGCGCCTGGCAAGCTTGGGGAGTCCGCGTGCCCGGCACATCATGGCTTGCGTCCGCGGGTGTCGGCGGTTCCCTCGCGGTCGGAGCCATGGTGATCGGATATTACGTCACATATTCAGCGGGCGTCAGTTGGCGGCTGCGCCGGCATCGAAAGCAAAAGCCAAACGAATAGAGGTGGATCGAGCACTCCTCGTCCGGCTATCGTACGACGCGTTCCTGAAATCGAATCATTTGCCCATGCCTAAAACTTTGCCTCCGGTTCGCCCGATCGAACTCGCAGAAATCCGCGATGCGCGAGAGCGGATCGCCAAAACGATCGTCCGCACGCCGCTCGTTCGGCTGGAGCTGGGACCGGATTTTCCCGACATTCGGTTGAAGCTCGAAATCCTGCAGCCGATCAACGCCTACAAACTTCGCGGCGCGGCGAACGCGGTCGCGATGTTATCCGAGGGGGACCGCAGTCGCGGAGTCTGGACGATCAGCGCTGGGAACGCGGGCCAGGCCGTCGCGTACGCGGCGCGGCAGGCAGGCGTGGCATGCAGCGTCGTCGTGATTGAAACCGCTCCGGCCACGAAGATCGAACGCATGCGCGCGCTCGGCGCGAAGCTTATCCCAGTGCCGCATGAGGTCGCGTGGAAAGCGCTCGATGAGCACGCCTTCGACGGTGTCGACGGCACGCTGGTGCATCCGTTCGACGACCACAATTTCATCGCCGGCCACGGGACGATGGTGCTCGAGATTCTGGAAGACGCGCCCGAAACGGCGGCTATCATCGCGGGCATCGGCGGTGGCGGATTGATCGCCGGCATCGGCAGCGCGGTGAAAGCGATGCGGCCCGAAATCAAAGTGTGGGGAGCCGAACCTGAAACCGCCGCGCCTGCCAGCCTCTCTTTCGCAGCGGGCGCGCCGCAGATTTTCACCGACTTCAAGCAATCCTTCGTCGACGGAGCGGGCGGCCGGAGTGTGTTTCCGCGCATGTGGGAACGGATGCGCCCGGTCGTGGATGGCTCGTTCGCGGTTACCTTGCACGAGACGCGCAAGGCGATGCGGTTAATGGCGGAAAAATCGCGCATCATCTCGGAAGGCGCGGGCGCGTTGCCGCTCGCCGCCGCATTGTCTCGGCGGGCTGGCCCGGGGCCGATCGTGTGCGTCGTCTCAGGCGGTAACCTGGATTTGAAGCAATTCTGCGAGCTGATCGATCTGTAATTCCGGAACCCACGGCCTCGATGTTTCTAGGCGAAGCAGAAGTCCGCTCGCTCTTGCGGATGGAGGAATTGATTCCCGCGATGGCCGGCGCATTGCAGGAGCTGTCCGCCGGCAAAGTCGAACAACCAGTGCGCGTCGTCCTACCGGTCGCCGAACACGACGGCTTTTTCGGCGTGATGCCCGCATATGTTTCTTCGAGTCGCGCGCTCGGCGCGAAGCTCGTGACTTACTTTCCGAACAACACCGCCGTGCCGACGCATCACGCGATGATTCTGCTTTTTTCTCCGCAGTCCGGCGCACCACTCGTGACGATGGACGGCCGCTTCATCACCGAAATGCGCACCGCCGCGGTGTCTGCCGTGGCGACTGATCTGCTCGCCCGCTCCGACGCGTGCGTTCTGGCAATCCTCGGCGCGGGTGTGCAGGCGCGGAGTCATCTCGAAGCGCTGCGCCTCGTTCGACATTTTCGCGAAGTGCGTGTCTGGAGCCCGCGCCACGCCACCGAGTTCGCGCAAAAGTTCCACGTCACCGCCGCCGGCTCGGCGGAAGACGCGGTGCGAGGAGCCGATGTCATCGTAGTGGCCACATCCGCGACGGCGCCCGTCTTGTCCGGCGAATGGCTTTCGCCCGGAGCGCACGTGAATGCAGTTGGCGCCACACGGCCAAACTGGCGAGAGCTCGACGACGAGACGCTGCGCGGTGCGCGGATTTATGTCGAATCGCGGGAAGCCGCGGTGAAGGAATCCGGGGACGTAATCGCGGCCGGTGAGATGTTCGCAGAGATCGGCGAAGTCATTGCCGGGACGAAGCCAGCGAGGCAATCGGCCGAAGAAATCACGTTGTTCAAATCAGTCGGCGTAGCTGTGGAGGACATCGTCGCGGCAGACCTGGTCTATCAGCGCGCTTTGGCCGCAAGCCGCTAGCGGACTCGTTTGGAAGGCGCTCGGTTTACCGGAGCAGGCGACGCCGAATGGCCTTCATCGCAGAAATCTTTTGAAAGCATCGAAACGGAAATCCGCTCGAACTTGGACTCTGATCGTGGTCGGTGCGTTGCTCCTCATGCCCGCACTGCAGGTGGCGGTGGTGCGGTTCGTTAATCCGCCGCGCACGCTGCCGATGTTGATCGAACAGAGCCGCGCAAGTTTTTCGAGCGGACCAAAGCCGCCGCTCCTTTACCATTGGATCGACCTGTCGCAGATGCCCGAGATGTTCCTGAAGCACCTGTGGATTTCCGAGGATCAGCGGTTTTTCCAGCACGATGGGTTTGACTGGAAGGAGTTGGACATCGCGGTGAAAGAAGCGGAGCGGAAAGGGAAACCGGTGCGCGGCGTCTCGACGATCACCATGCAATGCGCACGCTCGATCTTTCTTTGGCAGGGGCGTTCCTGGATCAGGAAGGGGCTGGAATCCTACTACACGCTGTGGATGGAGGCGCTCCTTCCGAAGCGGCGCATTCTCGAACTCTACGCGAATGTGATCGAGATGGGCCGCGGCATCTACGGGGTCGAAGCGGCGTCGCAACACTACTATGGCGTGAGCGCGCGCGGTCTGACGCGAGAGCAATCGGCCATGCTGGCAGCGCTGCTGCCGAAACCGAAAAGCTGGGACCCGACGAAACCGGGACCGACGTTACGGCGGCGTCAGCAACGCATTCTGGTCCGGGAGCAGACCACGCGTTTCCCGGAGGGACTGTTGCGGTGATGACCTGACTCGGGTCGGCTCCGCGGCGGTGTCCGCTCAGATCACCGCTACTGCTCATCACCGACCGCGGCGCGCGCCGAACACAAACAGCACTGCGATCGCAATGCCTAACGCGACGAGACTGACATGGATGAACGTGTCCTGCCGTCGCGCGCGCCGCGCGGCTTCGGCATATGGAATACGCGTGAATGAAACCATCGTGTAAAGCGGCAGGTAAACCCCGGGAAGAATCCCTTCCAGCACGTGATCCAGCTTCTTCTTCGCCCGAAACGTCTTGGACGCCGTCTTGTCCCGCATCTCGATGAAATTGCTCACCGCCAGATCGGCGAGCGCGTCCGCGTTTCGCTTCCGTCGGGCAAAGTATTCCGCAAACGCGCGCGCGCGATTGTCCGTAAACTCGGCGATGCATTCGTCGAGCACGACGCAGTCTTCGAAGGCGGCATTCATCCCCTGTCCGTAGAACGGGACCACCGCATGCGCAGCGTCGCCCAGCAGCGCGAGCTTGTCTCGGTAGCACCACGGAGCGCAACGAATTGTCACGAGCGAACCGGTAGGATTTTCATGAAACTCGTCGAGCACGGCCGGCATCAACGGGACCGCGTCGGGAAACTCTTCGTCAAAGAAACGCCAAACATCGTCGTCCTTCTGGATCGAGGCGAAACTTCGCGGACCTTCGATCTCCCAAAACAGCGTGCAGGTGAACGAGCCGTCCGGATTCGGCAGCGCGATCATCATGAAACTTTTGCGCGGCCAGATATGGAGAGCGTTCCGTTCCAGCCGCCACGAGCCATCCGCCGCCGGCGGGATGGTCAGCTCTTTGTAACCGTGCGCGAGATAGCTCTCATCATATTGAAACTCCGGCAGCCGCTCGCGCATCGCCTTTCGCACCGCCGAAAACGCGCCATCCACGCCGATCACTGCGTCGCCCGCCGTGATGGTTGTTTCCGATGTTTCCGTGTTGACGAGGGTCGCGGCCGGAATCTCGAGATCAACGTCGGTGCACCGTTGATTAAACTGCGTCCGAACATTCGCGGATCGCTGCGCCGCCGCCAGCGTCGCGGTGTTCAGCGCGCCGCGCCCGATCGAATTGATGCATTTATTGGGATCACGGTCATACGCGGAGAAATGGAGCCGGCCGGATTTTTCGTGGATCATGCGTCCGCGCATCGGGATCGCCTGGCGCAGGACTTCATCCGCGATCCCAAGCTGCGCGAGGGCGTGAATCCCGCGGGTCGAGAGCGCAAGGTTAATGGAGCGCCCGCTGACGACGTTGCCCGCGTGCGGATCGCCGCGGCGCTCGTAAAGTTCGACCTCAAATCCGCGACGGCCCATAAACGCGGCCATCATTCCGCCGGCCAGGCCGCTGCCGATGAGAACAAACTTCGGCATGCCTCGTGCGACGAATCAGCGCCCCGTCAGCAATCGCGCGAATCGCCACACTTCGTGAAATGTGTTGTAGAGCGGCGTCGGCGCGGCGCGAATCACGTTCGGCTCGCGGAAATCGCATTTCACACCGGCCGATTCGAGTTTTGCGAACATTTCCTTTGGTCGCTCGTGCATCACGATCGATAACTGGCAACCGCGCTGAGCGGGATCGCGCGGCGTGAGCACGCTGAAAAGAGCGGAAGTCTCCCGCTCAAGCAGAAATGCGAGATAACTCGTTAGGCCAACAGACTTCGCGCGAAGCGTTTCCATCCCGCCCGCCTCGTCGAAGATAGCCAGAGACGCGCGCAGCGGCGCCATCGAGAGGATCGGCGGATTGCTGACCGCCCATGCGTCTGCGGTCGGGACCGGCACGAACTCGGGCTCCAACTGCATGCGGAAGCGAGTGGCCGGGTCGTTTCCCCACCAGCCGGCGA
>JALYZW010000265.1 GCA_030945725.1 Verrucomicrobiota bacterium
AATGAGGCGCGCGCGCGCGGCCTGGCCTTTCCGCTCGTGATCCGGTTTCAGGATCTACTGCGTCACCGCGTGCAATCGGTCAACCGCGCCTTCCACCACGCGATCACGGAGTTTGGTTACAAAAATCATTACCGCGGCGTATTCCCGATCAAGGTGAATCAACTGCGCGAGGTGATCGAAGAGATCGTGGACGCCGGCCAGGAGTTTCATTTCGGGCTCGAAGCGGGGAGCAAGCCGGAATTGATCGCGTCGATCGCGGCGCACAAGGATCTCGAGAGCCTCATCATTTGCAACGGCTACAAAGACCGCGCCTACATCCGTGCCGCGCTGTTGGGCCGGAAGCTGGGCAAGGCGGTCATCATCGTGGTCGAGAAGCTGGAGGAATTGCAGCAAACGATCGCGATCGCGAAGGAAGTCGGCGTCGAGCCGTTCATCGGCATCCGTGTCCGGCTGAACGCGAAAGGCTCCGGGATCTGGTCGCCGAGCGGCGGCGAAAACGCGAAGTTCGGTCTCGATACGGCGAACCTCGTGGCGGCGAGCGCGATGCTGAAAGCGGAAGGAATGGCGAACGCGCTGAAGCTGGTCCACTTCCACGTCGGCTCGCAGGTCCCCGATATCTCGACCATTAAGCGCGCAGTCCGGGAAGCCGCCCGTTATTACGCGAAACTTTCGAAGCTCGGCCATGAACTCGGCTATCTGGATGTCGGCGGCGGTCTTGGGGTGGATTACGACGGCTCGCGCAGCAGCTTCGATAGCTCGACGAATTACTCCCTCCAGGAATACGCGAACGACGTGATCTACAACGTCATGGAGGTGTGCGATTCCGAGGCAGTCGCCCACCCGGCGATCGTGAGCGAAGGCGGCCGCGCGATTGTCGCGCACCATTCCGTGCTGGTGGTGGAAGCGTTCGGATCGATCGAAAAATCACCCGTCGCAGCGGCGAAAGTAAACGCGGAGGAGAATGATCCGAAGCTGGTGCAGGATATCCTGGAGGTGCAACGGCTGCTTCGCCGCGGGAACCGGATCGAGAGTTTGCACGACGCGAAGCAGATCAAGGAACAGGCGCAACAAATGTTCGATCTCGGGCTGCTCGAGCTGGTCACGAAAGCCAAGATTGAAAGCGTTTACTGGCAGCTTGCCCAACAGATCGTCGCTCTGCACAAAGGTCTTCGCTACGTCCCGGACGAGGTGAAGGAACTGGAGACTTCGTTAGGTGACCAATACATCTGCAACTTCTCGGTCTTCCAGTCGTTGCTCGACCATTGGGCGCTTGGCCAGTTGTTCCCGATCATGCCGATCCATCGCCTCGACACCGCGCCCGACCGGAACGGCACGCTGGTCGATATTACCTGCGATTCGGACGGCAAGGTGGACAAGTTCATCGATCTGCAGGACGTCCGCGACACGCTCGCGCTGCACAGCATTCCGCCCGGCGAAATGTATTATCTCGGCGTGTTCATGGTCGGCGCCTACCAGGACATCATGGGCGATCTGCACAATTTGTTCGGGCGCGTCACGGAAGTTCACGTGTTCCTGGAAGAAGACGAAGAGTCCGGCTGGTACATCGAGGAAGTGATCGAAGGCAGCACGATCGGCCAGGTGCTGGCGCTGACGCAGTGGGACAAGATCGAGCTGATGCGGCTCGTGAAGATGCAGGTCGACGCCGCGATCAAGAGCGATCGGCTAAAGCCTAATGACGCGATGAAACTGCTCTCAGACTACGAGCGCGATTTGCAAGGCTCGACGTATCTCTCCTTAAACGCTGGACAGGCGGCCGCGGGCGCGAACAACGGGCAGCAGCCGAAGCTGTTCTGATTGGCTCGCCGGTTGTCGCCCGGCGACTGCTCGTGCGCGCGAGCGGGAATGCTTGGGCTACATCCGTGCTGCGCGAGCGCGGTCGTCCGGGAGCAAAAAGCCGGCATCGATGACGTGAAGATCGACGGCAAGTGATGCCGACTTCAATGCTGGTCTTCGCCCCGGCGCGTGTCATCCCGAGCCAGGCGAAGCGTGCTGAGGGATCCCACACAGGGTGGTTGATTGATCGCGCGACCTGCGTATACCAAGGACCCTGTGCGAGGTCCCTCGCCGTCTGCGCGGCTCGGGATGACGGGCGCTCATTCTGTGCGGGGGACGGCGCGAGCGCTTTTGCTTGTCGGAAGCCGTTCGTCCCCCAAAGTTGCCCGATGAATTCTGCGACCTCGGTGCGCGATGCCCTAAAAAGTAGCGAGCCGCGTGACGCCATCCTCGTGCAGGGCTGGGTCCGTACCCGGCGGGATTCGAAGAC
>JALYZW010000221.1 GCA_030945725.1 Verrucomicrobiota bacterium
TCTTTGACCGATGACCCGGCGGCGGCGGACCTCATCTTATTCGTCGAATCGTACGGCGCGGGCTGGCATTTCGAGCGCGTCCGGCAACATCCGCTGGTGCGGCGTTACCGCGAAAAATGTTTCATCTTTTGCTCGAATCCGTTCGTGATCCCTTTCCTGCCCGGGATCTATACCGGCGTCGACGCGCGCTGGGCGTCGCATCGGACCGTCTGCGGTTTCTATCTGGCCGGGCCGCAGAATGACTTTCTGACCTACGAGCCGCCGACCTCCGATCTGCCGTATTTGTTCAGCTTTGTCGGCTCGATTCAAAATGCGCTCGTCCGTCGCGCCGTCGCCCGGCTTCAGCATCCGCGCTACAGCTTTCAAGAAACGTCGGCGGATTTCGAGAAGCTGCTGAAGGGGACCGTCGGCGCGGAGACTCGGCGTGAGTATTACCGGCGTTACGCCGAGACAGGCCGGACGAGCAAGTTTGTGCTTTGTCCACGCGGCGTAAGCGCTTCCAGCATTCGCTTGTTTGAAACGATGCGCATCGGCCGCGTGCCGGTCATTTTGTCGGATGACTGGGTCGAACCGCCCGGCCCGCGGTGGCGGGATTTCGCGATCCGGGTGCGGGAACGCGATTGCGCGCACGTGCCGCGGATCCTCGAGGAGCGGGAATCTGCGGCGGTCGAGATGGGTACGCTGGCGCGCACGCAATGGCTCGATTGGTTTTCACCGGAAGCCGCGTTTCACCGATCGGTCGAATGGTGTCTGCTGATTAAGCAGCGCCGGACCATTCCGGAACGGCTCGCGCGCTGGCCGATTTATTTGCAATATTTGCGGCCGTTCCATTTTCGCCGGCTGGTCGGATCGCCGTTGCGTGCGGCGCGCACCTCTCTGCCTTCGGGCGAGATCGGAGATGCGAAGCAACTTCGCGCCGCCGAATCGTCGTCGCGCTAAATTTTTGAAGCGGGGCCGCGCGATCTCGCAAGCAACTCTTCGATCGTGGCGTCGATTTCGGCGATTGAGACTGGCTTGCGGAGATACGCATCGCCGCAGGTCGCGATCGCCGCCTGATGATCCGTCTCGCTGCCATACGCGGAATAGTAAACGACCGGCACGTCGGGCCGCGCCTCGCGGAGTTTCTGGCACAGCTCGACCCCCGTTCCGTCGGGTAGGACCACATCCAGAAGATAAAGATCGAACTCAGCCACGCGACTCAGCTCAAGCCCTTCAGCGACGCTGCCGGCGGTCAGCACGCCATAGCCGCAATCATTCAGCAGCGCAGCCATCATCAGGCGCGTGTCCTGGTGATCGTCCACGTGCAGGATGCGAGCTTTCGTGCGGGCCATTGTTCTCCACCTTATCCGCGCCGACTCGCGCTGAACAGTGCAAATGCCTCGATGCCTGACGATCGGCCCGGCGTTTGACGGAACAAACGCCGAACCTACTCTGGATTCGTGAAAGGCCCGGTCGATCGCGCAGAGCGGATTTATTTCAACTGGTTCGCCGCGGTCGTTGGCGGGGCGCTGTTGCTCGGCCTCGGTCTGTGGGGTGGTCTTACCGCTCTCCATCACTGGCAGGAGCGACATCTCGTGCGCCGCGCGGCGGCCTATTTCAGTGGCGGCGATTTCAAGACCGCATCGATCAATGCGCGACGTGCGCTGCAACTCGATCCGCGCAGCGTGGGCGCGGCCCGGGTGCTCGGGGAAATAGCGGAGCACGCCGGTGATGGCACGGAGCTGGACTGGCGGCGCAAGGTCGTGGAGCTGGAACCGGCCTCTGTCGACGACGCGATCGCGCTGGTGCGCGCCCAGTTGCGTTCGAATCAATTGGTGGCAGCGGAAAAGACCCTGCGAAGTCTCGGCGACTCGGCGGCAAACCAACCGACCTATCACGCGGCGTGGGGCCGCTTGTCGGAAATGCGCAAAGATCCCGTCGAAGCCGAACGTCACTGGGCGAAGGCGGTCGACCTCGCTCCTGCGAACGCGGCCTTTCGCATGCAGCTCGCGCTCGTCGAGCTTGGATTCGCCGACGAGAAGAAACGGGCCGCGGCGGTTGCAACACTTGAAGCGCTGCGTGCTGATCCTACGCAACGTGCTGCGGCCACTCGTGCGCTGATCATCGACGGCGCGGCGCATCAGGCCGACGCGCAACGGCTGGCGTCACTGGCTCGCGAGCTGCAAAATTATCCCGAGAAAACGTTCAAGGATCAGCTGCTCTACGCGGAAATCCTGCGCCAGCTTCACGCCCCGGATTACCCGGCTTATTTAGCAAACCTGGAGAAGGAAGCCGTCTTGCAGGCGGCGAATCTCGGCAGCTTGATTTCTTGGATGAACGGCAATGGGCAAACAGCCGAAGCGCTGAAGCTCGTCGGCAGCGTTTCGGCGGACACATTGTCGAAATGGCCGGTCCCAGCCGCCGTAGCCGAGACCTACGCGAACGCCGCGGATTGGACGGGAATGCGGCAATTCGTCATGGCGCGCGAATGGCCCGGATTCGAATTTCTAAGGCACGCGTACCTCGCCCGCGCCGCGCGCGCGGAGAAGGCGGAACTGGATGCCGGTGAACAATGGGTGATGGCGCAAAAGATCGCGGCGAACAAGCCGCAGCCGTTGCTCATGCTCGCCCGTACCGTGTCGGCCTGGGGATGGGAAACCGAGAAGGTGGAACTGCTGTGGGCGATCAGCAAAAACCCGGACGCACGCGCCGAAGCGTTGCAAGACCTCTATCAACATTACGCGACGCGCGGAGACACGAGCGGATTGTATCGGGTCCTCGCACGTAGTATCGAAGTGGCGCCTGACGATCTGACGGTGCAAAACAACCTGGCCCAGATTTCCCTTTTGCTGGGCGCCGATGTGGAGAGAGCGCGCAAACTCGCGTCGGATCTGGTGCGGAAGGAGCCGGCCAATGCGGACTATGTCGCGACCTTCGCGTACTCGCTCTACACGCAAGGAGATGTCGCCGGGGCGCTCAGCGCTTTGCAGCAGCTGTCGCCGGCCCAGCTCGAAAGGCCATCAATCTCCGCGTATTACGGCATCGTCCTGGTCGCTGCAGGCGAGAAAGAGAAAGCGCGGCAATATCTCGAGCGCGGGAAGAAGGCTTTCCTCTTGCCGGAAGAGCGGGCGCTCCTGGAAAAAGCTGAAGCGCTCGCTCGATAGATTTCTCTCCTTGTCCGCGCCTTGGTCC
>JALYZW010000330.1 GCA_030945725.1 Verrucomicrobiota bacterium
TCCCCGGATTAATCGCTGCGTCCGTCTGGACGAGATTCTTGTAATCGATCTCCTCGATTGTGATGTCGCGCTTCGTGCCGCTCAGGACTCCGCGACTGATCGAGCTGCCGTAACCGAGCGCGTTACCGACCACGAGCACGGTTTCCCCGAGCAAATTGGGCGAAAGATTATCGAGACTGATAAAGGGGAAAGCCGCTTTCGCGTCGATCTTGATGAACGCGAGGTCCTTCTTCGGATCGCCCGTGATGTAGTGCGCGTTGTAAGTCTTCCCGTCGTTCATCGTCACTTCAATTTTCAGATCGGCGGCGCGTGCGACCACGTGCTCATTCGTGACGATGTAGCCCGCGGGATCGACGATGGAACCCGACCCGAGACTTTGCAGCGTCTGCCGAATTTCACGCGGGCGGCTCTGGTAATTCCCAAAATACTGCGCCGCAAATTCCTCAAACGGATCGCGCACCTGACGCCGGACCACGCGCTCCGTATTGATGTTCACCACCGCCGGCAGCGCTTTCGCCACCGCGAGAACAGCCGGCTCACTCGCCGGATCTGCCTGCCCGAACGCGCGGCTGATCAGAACGAAAATCGCGACCAGGGCGAGGCAGCTATTCCTCATCTTGTTCCTGCGCCAATTGGGCCACGATTTGCGGCGGCATTCGTTCCCGAAGTTCGGGATACGATTCCGCGATCCGCAGCAGGTCGAGCTCGTCCTTCTTTCGTTTCGTCGCCCGGCGCTGGGTATCACTCCACGCCCACGTTTTTCCCCGCACGACGTTTTCGAGACTCGCAACCGGCACATTCTCACCCAGGACCTCGCGACGCGCGGCCGTCGCGATGAATTCCTGATATCGATCGTCAATTGTGAACTGCAGGCTCAGCTTGCTCGGCGCTTTTCGGGCATTGAACGAATGAGCGAAATCTTCGATCGCATAGCCCGCGGCGGAAAGCCGATGGCGAACTCGTTCGCTCTCGCCGCTCACCACCACGATGTCCGCGTCGACGGTGTAAACCGGTTCGACATACGAATTCACTGCCAATCCACCGATCAGACACCATCCCCCAATCTCATCCAGAATCGCCACGACCTCGGCGAAATCGGTCGCGCCGCCATCGGTCACCGACTCGTAAATCTCTTCTGCGGTCATTCGGGCGAGGGAAGTAACGAAGAGCGCTCGCCACTGTCAACTTGCCGTTCCCGCGTGCTATTGGCACATTAGCTACGATGCGGCCATCATTCGCCACGCGGCTCAACCTCGATCTGCTCGAGGAGAATTATCAGCGCTGGCAGGATAACCCGGAGTCGGTCGACACGAGTTGGTCGGCGTTCTTCGAGGGATTCGAGCTCGGCGATTTGCAGGTGCGCAATGGCGCGTTGCAAAATGGCGCGACCGCCGCGCGAACGGACGCGGAGAGTCCGCTGCAAACGCGAATCGACGGCCTCGTTTACGCGTATCGGACACTCGGCCACACAATCGCGAACTTGAACCCGCTCGCCGAGGCGCGGCCGCAGAATCCGCTGCTCACGCTCCGGGAGCTGGGGTTCAGCGAGAAGGACCTCGACCTCCAGGTGTCGTCGAAATTCTTCCTCGATAACAAGCGGATGACGCTGCGCGAAATGATCCGCGCGCTCGAGTCGATCTACGCCGATGCGATCGGCGCGGAGTTCATGCACATCCAGAACACGCGCATTCGGAATTGGGTGCTGCATCACCTCGAATCGCGGCCGCCGAAACAAAGCGCGCCACGCGAGACGCAGATCGGGCTCCTCCGCGCGATCGGTGAAGCAGAGGCGTTCGAGACATTTCTGCACACGCGTTACGTCGGCCAGAAGCGCTTTTCGCTCCAAGGCGGTGAGGGGTTGATGGCAATCCTGCACGCACTCCTCCAGAAGTGTCCGAGCGCCGGGATCCTGGAGATTTGCATGGGGATGTCGCATCGCGGTCGACTGACTGTGCTCGCGAATTTCCTGCGCAAATCGCTGAAGGTGATCTTCACGGAATTTTCGAGCAACTACATCCCCGCGCTCGTGGCGGGCGACGGGGACGTGAAATATCACCTTGGTTATCACACGGTGCGGAGACTGCCGCAGGGCGGTGAAGTCGAGATCCGCCTCTCGGCAAATCCGAGCCATCTCGAAGCGGTCAATCCGGTGGTCGAAGGAACCGCGCGCGCTCGTCAACGCATCCGCGGCGACACGGAGCATCGCCGGCAGGTACTGCCGCTCCTCATCCATGGCGACGCGGCTTTTGCCGGGCAGGGGATCGTGATGGAAACGCTGAACATGTCGCAGCTCCCGGGCTACTCGACCGGCGGCACGGTGCACGTCGTGGTGAACAACCAGATCGGCTTCACCACCCTGCCGGAAGATGCGCGCTCCTCGATGTACGCAACCGACGTGGCGAAGATGATCGAGGTCCCGATTTTTCACGTGAACGGCGAGGACCCGGTCGCGCTCGCGTTCGTGACCGAGCTGTCGCTGGATTTCCGCCAGGAGTTCGGCCGCGATGTCGTGATCGACATGTATTGCTACCGCAAATATGGGCACAACGAAGGCGACGAGCCCTCCTTCACGCAGCCGGATCTGTACGACAAAATCGGCAGGCGTCCCTCCGTCGCGCAACGTTACAAACGCGAGCTGCTCGGCTCCGGCGTGCTGACGGACGACGACGCGGCGTCACTGGAAATCGAATTCGAATTGCTGCTCGAGATGACGTTGCAGGAGGTGAAAGCGATCGAGGAAGAGAAGACGAACGGGAAGGCGAAGTTCACCGAATCGACCGCGGTCTTTCAGCCGAAATATTCGCCGGAATCCGCACCGACAGCGATCTCGGCGGACACTCTGCGTACGATCGTCGACGGTCTCACGCGCGTGCCGAACGACTTCAAGGTTCAGCCGAAGATCAAGCGCATCGTGCTCGATCAGCGGCGCAAGGCGTTCGAAAACGGCGGGCCGTACGACTGGGGTTTTGCCGAGGCGCTCGCGTTTGGCGCGTTGCTTCTGGAGGGCATTCC
>JALYZW010000337.1 GCA_030945725.1 Verrucomicrobiota bacterium
CGCTACGAGCCCGCACACCTCCGCGCGGAACTAGCCAAAGAACTCCCACCCGGCATCGAGGTCGAGCTCGACGAGCAATTCGAAGCCATGTTCAGCTACAAAGCGAAGAACTACGCGCTCCTCACCAAGGAGGGCGAAGTCATCATGAAAGGCGGCGCCTTGAAATCGCGCGGCCTCGAGAAATTCCAGCGCGTCTTCCTCGAGGAGATCATCAAGCTCCAGATGCAGGGCAAACCCGAAGCCATCGCCGCCCTGCGCGACAGCTACGAGCGCCGCATGCGCGCCGGCGAAATGCCGATCGAGATGCTGATGAAAACCGACACCCTCCAGGACAGCCTGGAAAAATATCGGCAGAAGATCGGAGCCGGCGGCCGCAACCGCGCCGCGGCCTACGAGCTGGCCCTAACGAGTGGTCGCAACTACAAACCGGGTGACCAACTCAGCTACTACATCAAAGCCACGCCGAAGAAGGTAGCGGCTTACGAAGCGGCGAAGTTAGCGGCCGACTTTGACCCGCAAAACCGCGACGAGAACGTGGATTACTACGTCGGGAAGCTAGGTGAGCTGGTGAAGAAGTTCGGCGGAGCGACCACTGCCCCGCAGGCGGCGCAGCAGCAAGATACGCTCGCGCTTTGACCGCTGTTACGCGGTTGCCGGTAACTTCTCCAACACGCGATTGAGCCGATCAAAATCGATCGGCTTGACCAGGTGAGCGATGAAGCCGGCTTCGCGAGTGCGTGCGAGGTCTTCATCCATGCCGTAGCCGCTCAAGGCGATGCCGCGAAGGTTATAATCGCGCGTGAGTTCCATCATCAGGTCGACACCGCTCCCATCCGGCAACCCGATGTCGCTAATCACAAGGTCGAAGGTATGCGACCGAGCGAACTCACGTGCGTCGGCTACCGTGCTGGCGGTTTCGATCGAATGTCCCTGTTGCCGAAGAAGTCGAGCAAGGACTTGCAAGGTAGGTTGGTGATCTTCAACTACGAGCAGCCGATAAGAGCGTCGCCCGGAAGTCGGTTCTAACTCGGGATCGACCCTCGTGATTTCCTCCCCGGGCACGGTGCTTAGTTCGACGCTAAAGGTGCTTCCCATCCCTTTGCCCGCGCTCTGCACGCCGATCGTGCCGCCGTGCAGCTCGACGATTGTTTTCGAAATCGACATGCCGAGACCGAGCCCGGCGGACCCGCCTTCCATCGCACTGTCCGCCTGCACGAACGGCTCAAAGATCGAGTCGACGAACTGTTGCTCGATCCCAGCGCCGGTGTCAGTGAAATCGATCGCGAGGCGCGCCACCGATGGATTCGCTGTCCGCACGGTGATGCTGCCGCCGGCGGGAGTAAACTTGATCGCGTTCTTCAGGATGTTCCAAAAGACCTGTTGTAAGCGCGCGGCGTCGCCGGAGACATGGTGCTGCATCGCTTCGAGACGATTGACGATGGCGACATCTTTGGTTTGCGCGTCGGCCTCGACGATTTGAATGGAATGGACGAGCACCGAATGAACGTCCGTGACGCGCGGATCGAGTTCCAATTTGCCACGCGAGATCCGCGTCAGATCGAGCAGGTCATCGATCAAACGCGCTTCGAGTTCGACGTTCCGGCGCATCATCCCGAGTTGCTTGCGATGATCCGGCAGTAAACTCGGATCTCGCTCGAGAGCGGCGGCGCACATCAGCACGGGCGTCAGCGGCGTGCGCAGCTCATGCGAAAGTGCGGCAAGGAATTTGTCTTTCGTCTGGTTCGCGCGCTCCGCTTCGGCCTGCGCGCGTTTCACGTCGTCGATCTCAGTGTTCGATCCGATCCACATAATGACGTGGCCCTCGGCATTGCGCATCGCATGGGCGCGCGAGATATGCCAGCGCCACTCGCCATCGGCGCGCCGGAAGCGGTGCTCGAATTGGAAGAAGTCGCCAGTCTCGATGGAGCGTTTCCAGCGGCGGACGTTTTCCACCACATCGTCAGGATGAATGAACTGCGTCCAACCCCAGTCGCGGATTTGTTCGAAGGAGAGGCCGGTGAATTCCATCCACTGGCGATTGAAGTAATCGACCTCGCCGCTCGCGGTCGCGGTAAAGATCTTTTGCGGCATCGATTCGGCGAGAAAGCGGAATCGATCTGCGCTTTGACGCAGACGCGCTTCGCTTTCCTGCAGTTGCTTATGCGCGTGCTGCAACTCCTCCGCGCGACGGCGATCGTAGGCGCGCAACGCGATCTCGGATTCCATATGCTGCGCCCGCGTCTCGAGCATCTCGAACGCCTCCGCTGCTTTGCCGGCATCCTGTTTCGCGCGGACGAAAAGCGTCACGTCCTCGACGCGATGGATGATGAAGGTGAGCTTGCCGTCGTCCGAAAAAACGGGCGAGTTGATCGGGCTCCAAAAGCGCTCCTCGAAGCCGCCGCCCTCGCTTGCCGGCATACGCACTGGATAACGTTGCACCGCCATGACGTCGGCGTTGCCGGTTGATTTTACGCGCTCGAGCGAGGCGCGGAGATTCCGCACGCCGTCGGCGGCCGGATCGTTGGGATCGTCCGGAAAAACGTCGAACAATTTCCGGCCCTTGATCGCGTCGCGTTCCGTCATCGTGGCGCCTAAATAGGCGTCGCTGACCGCGGCGATGGAGAATTCTTCCGGCGTCAGCACGAGGTAAAGACCGGGCGCTGACTCAAAGAGCGCGCGGAACGGCATGTTCGCCGAGCTAGATTCGTTAGGCGCTGATGACATCGCTGACTTTATGCACATTGCGTGACCCTTTCCGTGTCACCGCTGGGAACCATCCTCGTGACTGGCGCATAGCCCCGGCTCCCTTATATCGTAATGTTCTCGCCGCGCAGCCGCGTATGCGTGATAATTTTCAGTGCATGGATGTGCTTGTCCGGAATAATGTCCACGTTTCCGGCCACCCCGGCGGACAGCCGATGCTCTTCGCGCACGGCTTTGGTTGTGATCAAAACATGTGGCGTTTCGTGACGCCGGCTTTCGCGGATCGCTACAGAACTGTTGTCTTCGATTACGTCGGCGCGGGAAAGTCCGATGTCCAATTCTACAATCCACAGCGCTACGGATCACTCGATGGTTATGCGCAGGACGTGCTCGATATCTGCGAGGCACTCGATCTGCACGATGTGATATTTGTCGGGCACTCGGTGAGCTGTGTGATCGGTGCGCTGGCGGCGAATCGCGCGCCGGAGCGGTTCGAACGGCTGGTGTTCGTCGGGCCGTCGGCTTCTTACATCAACGATCCAGCGGCGGATTACGTCGGCGGGTTCGATCGGCCGGATATCGAAGGTTTGCTCGAGATGATGGACAAGAATTATCTTGGCTGGGCGAGCTTCCTCGCGCCGGCGGTGATGAAGAACGCCGACACACCGGAGCTAGCGGCGGAGTTGGAGCAGAGCTTTTGCTCGACCGATCCGAAGATCGCGCGCCGCTTCGCGCAGGTGACGTTTCTGTCGGATCACCGCTCCGATTTTGCGAAGCTGAAGGTGCCGGCGCTGATCATGCAATGCAGCGACGACACGATCGCGCCGGAATCAGC
>JALYZW010000353.1 GCA_030945725.1 Verrucomicrobiota bacterium
GTTCATGACGCTCGAAGGGACGATGCGCGTTTTTTTGAAAGGGACGGTCGGGGAATCGGTGCTCGTCGGCCCGGGCCAGATGATGATCGTGAAACCGAACGCGAGGTCGCTGCCGGATCCAGTCGACTTCGATCTTGATCGCGTGATTCGCACTTCGCTTTTGATCACCGATTTTGCGCCTCTCGTCAGCCAAACGTTGATGGCCAGCGCGAAGCAGTACCAGCTCGAACAAAAAGCGGCCGGCAGACTGCTCGACACGAATCTCGTGATCTTCGGCCGTGGTACTTTGATCACTCTGACGGATCCGACTTCGCTCGATGTGATCGACCGGCGGCCATCCCCAAGCCCGACGCCGACGCCACGCCCGACTCCGCGGCCGACAGCGACACCCTCGCCGCAACCTACGGCGACGCCGACACCGCAACCGACGCCGCAGCCGACACCCACCCCGACGCCGCGGCCAACTCCAACCCCAACGCCACAACCGACAGCGACACCGCAGCCCACTCCGACACCCACGCCTCAGCCGACTGCGACACCTCAGCCAACTCCCACGCCGACCCCGCAGCCGACCGCTTCGCCGACCCCGGTCCCGACGCCGTCAAAATTCGGAACCCCGTCGGTGATCACTTCATTCATCCCATATCCGATCGATAACGGCACCGTGATTCAGACCGATCCCGCGATCACGCGCGCGGGTGTGATCGATTTCGGCAAGATTTATCGCGACTCGTCGCAGGACGGGCCGTTCTCGGCGTGGGCGTTTGATGGCACGTCCGCCTTCGACACGTCGAGCAACTTCGACAACCAGTTTCTCGCGGGGACCGGTAACGTCCCGATGGCGGTGTTCAAGTTCGCGAACTTAACGCTCTCGGGTAATCCGACCGTCACGCTGGCGAACGGCGGCGTGTCAAACCTCGGCCTCGTCAGTGTCCTCGGAATCACCTCCACCCCCGCAGGCGATACGACGTTCACGTTCAGCGGCATGCATACGGTGCTGCTCGCAGCGGAGAACGGCTCGATCCAGCTGAGCGGGATCAGCTTTCAGAACATCAACACGCTCATCCTGTACGCGCGTGGGATGGGCTCGAACATTTCGATGGCAGCGCCGGTTTTCGGCGTGACGCAACTGCGGCTCTTCGCGGAAGGCGATATCCAGGTGAACGCGCCGGAAAGCGTCGGGACATTTCGCGCCATCTCCGGCAATGATTTTCTCACCGGCACGGGCCCGATCAGCGCCTCGACCGTTTTCATCAGCACACAACGGGACATCGATTTCTCATCGCAGCAGTTCGCCGTCGGCAATGCGACCGGGAACACCCTTTTCCTCGGCGCGGCCCGCAATTTGAACGTCGATATCAGCGGCGATCAATCTGTGTTCACGAACGCCGCTTCGGCGACTCTGAACGGCGGGACAATCAATGTTGCGGCGGGAAACGCCGACCCGGTGACGCTGAACCTGGCCGGCGCGGCGGACAGTTTCAACGCGGGCGCGGGCGGGTTGCAGGCGCCGACCGTGAGCTTTCAGCACACGGCCTTCGACCCGAGTAATCCGAACCTGAGCCTGAACATCCGTTCGACCGGCGACGTACGAGCGCACGCGATTCTCGGCGGCAACCTTGTGCAGGCGACCGGGTTGATCGATGCCGTTGGCACGATCGTCGCGAACACGGTGAGCGCGGGTCAGAGCGTGACCACCGGCGGCGATCTGACGACGAACAGCACCACCGCCGGCACGACGATCAACGTGGCCGGCATTTTCACGTCGATGTCGGCAACCGCGGGCGGGAACATCATGGCCGACACGGTCCGCGTCCTAAACATCAATGCGCCGAACGGAATTCTGACGGCCGGAGGCGGCGGGATTCATCCTTACCTGGCTGCGGGAGCGGGAGCACCGCACCAATTTACGGTGAACTCGATCGTCTCGCCGAACGGGATTGATTTCAGCGGTAATCAATATGTGGCGAACGGCTTGGCGGCGCCGCAGCCGGGCGGCAATCTCACAATCAATGCGACGACGCTGCTTTTCGATCCGGCCAATGGCGTCGCGTCCGCAAACTTTAACGGGAGCGACTCAACGAGCTCCACTAATCTCGCGGGTTCCGGTGGCACCTTCAACAGCACGACCAGCGGCAACACGACGGTCAACGCGCCAATTCTTGCGACCACAGGCTTAGTCCCAACCGGAAGCGGCTTCTCCGGCGCCGGCGGCACGGTGTCGCTCGGCTCGACGGGGGGTAATGTGACGGTTAATTCGCTGATCCAAGTTTCGTCCGACGACAGCAGGAAACCGGTCGGGGCGCCGCCGCCACGCGAGCGCGAGAGTGCGAGCGGCGGCAACATCACGCTGCACAGCGACCTCGCGACCGGGCCGGGCATCGTCGTGGGGCGGAGCGCTCAGGTGCTCTCGTTGCTCAATGCCAAGGCGCCGGGGCCCGGCGGATCGATTCTGCTCTCGACGAAAGGCGCCGACATCACCGTTTCCGGCACCGTCCAGGCTGATCGCGGCACGGTCACGATCAGCCAGCGCGACCCCGTCGCCCTGATCCGGCTCGATGACAGCGCCGTGATCACGGCGGAGACGCTCTCGATTCTGGGTGCCGGCACGGTCCAATTCGGATCGAAAACGGGGCCCACACTCGGCGCGGTAAGCCTCACGGTCGATGCGCCGATCGACATCACCGGCTTGGGATTCGCGCTTAGTTCGACCGCGTTCAACACTGACGGCAATTACGCCATCTCCGCCGGCAACAATATCGCGCTCACCGGCGACCTATTTCTCGACCACTCGAACGGCAGCCGCACGACGGGCGTGAACACGAACATCGCCGCCGCAAACACCCTCAACATTGGCGGCACATTGACGGCCACCACGGACGCGAGCGGTCTCGCGAATGGCGGTGGCAACATCACTGTGCAATCCGGGGCCGCGATGTCCTTCGGCACGCAGTTGTCAGCCAGCACGCTCGTGAACGCAAACGCGAGCGACGCTGCGAACATCACCATCAAATCGGGCACTACGATCAGCGGGCCGATCACCGCGTCCACCGAGCTGGGCAACTCTTCCACGCTCGGCGCCGGGGCGAACATCGTGCTCAACTCCGGCGGCAATATCTCCGTCGCTTCGGGGGAAGGCAGCGTCTTCTTGAACGTGACGAACGTGAATCAGGGCACGATCACGAACGGCGGCAACATCACCCTCACCGACAGCGGCAGTCTCACGACCACCAACGGCGGCAACCTCAACCTCGAGATCGCCAATCGCGGAAGCACCACCGGCACCGGCGCGAGCATCTTCAGCTCGATCGGCGGCAACCTCACCACCGGTGCGGTCAACGCCGTCATCGACAACACACAATCCGGCAACATCACGACCGGCGGCAACATGACCTTCGGCGTTACCGGCGACGTCAACGTCAACGGCGCCGCCAGCTTCCTGGTCTTGAACAGCCAGGCCGGCCAGCCCGGCGGCACGATCGGTTCCGCGGTCAAAGTCGACCTCAGCGCGAACAGCTTCACCGTCGGTCAGGCGCTCAACGCCTACGTCGATAATTCTGACGGCGCGATCGGCCAGAGCGGCAACGACTTCATCCTCACTCTGCGATCCACCGGCGCGATCAACGTCACCGGCATCATGAACGTCTTCGGCAACGTCACCGCCGGCGGCGACGTGAACGCCGGCACCATCGCCGTCACCAACGTGACCACGCCCGGGAATATCAACGCCGGCACCGGCGGCATTCAGCAATTCACGATTCCATTCGAGCGCGTGCAGGCCATTCCGCACGTCCTCAGCGCGAATCGCATCACTTCGCAGGGCGGGATTAACTTCGGCGGCGCCACGAATCTTAACGGCTTCGGCCCGTTCGACGGCGGCTCGCTCACGCTGAATGTCGGTTCGTTCTCGATCGCCCCTTCCGGCGGCGTCGGCGCAGACGTAGTTGGCACCGCTACGTTCAATGGCGGTGACGCCCCTGCCGGAACGATGGTCCGCGGCCTCAGCGGCGGCACTTTTCTCGTTAATAGTACTGGCGCGGTCACGATCGGTTCCGCGCTCACCGCTACGACCGGGCTGCAGGATCAAGCCCTCAGTCCATCCGGAAACGGCGGCACCGTCGATCTGCGATCGGCTCAGGGCACGGTGAGCCTGACTGCTCCGATTACCGTTTCTTCGGCGGACCCAGCTCGCGAGCAAATCGGCCCACCGCCTCGACGCCTCAGCAACGCGGGCGGCAAAATCAATCTACAAAGCAACGCGACCGGCACCGTCGCCGCGCCGAAGGTGGCGATCAACGTCACGAATACGTCCGCGCTGCTCGCCTTGCTCGACAGTGCTGCGACTGGACCGGGCGGCAAGGTCACCATTCTCGCGACCGGCGCGAACAGCTCGATCAACGTCAACGGCCAGGCCCCCGGAGCGGCGCCGATAACCACGATCGCGGCGGACCGCGGATCGGTCGACATTCGGCACAATGCCGCCGGCGGCATCATCAATCTGAACAACGCAAACATCCGCGCGGACATTGTAAAAGCAGCCGTCCTCGGACCGAATGGCTCGCTGTCGATCGGCGGCGGCACGATCAACGCGGATACGATTCTGAAACTCTATGCGGTGGGCAGCAACGGCACGATTAACTTCGTTGCGAACGCGACCCTCAGCGGTAACAGCGTGAAAACGATCGCCGCCAACACCGTCAACATCTTCGATAACGTTGTCGTCACGATTAACGGCCCGACGGCAGCAAACGTGTTCACGAACGTGCCGAATTATTCGGGCTTCGGCGGGAACGGGACCAGGACCGGAACGTTCGGCGGCGTGGGGGCAAAGCCACCGCAGCCGCTTTCCAGCGCGCCGCCCATCGGCGAACCAGGCGGGCCGTAGCCGCCGGCTATTTCCGGCGCTTGTCCAGATATCCCGCACCCAACGCGAGCCCCATCAGGATCAGGCCGGCGGCGGTCGCGTATGGCACAGGATCGAAGGGCGCTGGCGGGAGCGCGACGATGCCGCGCTCGCCCGTGCGCGCCGGTTGCGAAACGTAACGCCCGTGACGCGGAGCGCGGAAGCGTTGCAAAAACAATTCGAGCCGGTTCGGCAGATCCGGCTCGGAACGCGGAGTGCCGTGGCCGCAGCCCACCACATTTGGGCGAAGCTTTACGAGATCGCGCAGCGACGCGTATGTCGCTTCCCAATCCACATTGAATGGCGAACCGGCGCGGGCCAAAGCGCGCTTGCCGCTGATCAGCCCGATCCACGAATCCATGTCGACCGTCGCGAAAGCGTCGCCGGGCAGGAGCACCCGGTCGGAAGATCGGAAAAGCGAGACATGCCCGGGGGAGTGGCCTGGCGTGGCGATCCACTGCCAGCCCGCGGCGGCGGGTACCGTGCTCGGAGTCAGCTCACGCAGCCATGGCCGCAAATCGCGCGCGCGCGATGGCAGAAAACGCGAGAGAAAAGCCATCGCACCGCCGACCGTCGGATCCGGGGGCGGATAATCGGATTCACCACTCAGGTACGGCATTTCCAATTTGTGCGCGTAGATCGGGACGCCCCAATGTTTAGCCAGCGTGAGCGCCGAGCCGGAGTGATCGAAGTGGCCATGCGTCAGCACGATTGCTTCCGGGCGCGCGCCCGCGCCAAAACGCGCTTCGGCCGCTCGCACGATCTGGTTCGCTCGTCCCGGTAGACCGCTATCGATCAGCGTCCAGGGACCTCCCGGCCGGCCGATGAAATAGACGTTAACGAAGCTGATCGGCAGCCAGCCGACATCCGGAGCAATGCGCGTAATAATCATGGCGTCAGGCAGGAATCGAAGGGCACCTGCATGATCCGCGACATTGCGCTCCGCGTCGAGAATCCGTTTCGCATCGGCAGAAGCACGGCCGCGTTCACGGAGTCGGATGACGTTTATGCAGCGGCTTCACGGCCTTTTTCGAAGTCGACGCCGCAGTCTTCTTCGGTTTCGCGACGCGAGATGCCTTTTCCGGGATCGCGGTTTTCGCACGCGCGCGCTGGTCTTCCAGTTCCTTACGGAGCGTTAGATTTTCATTTTTCAAACGAGACGCTTCGGTTCGGCTCACGACCGAATCGCCGGACAAATTAGTCACCAGCGCGAGCTCGTCCCGTTTCATGAAATTCTTCGCGTCGTTCGCGTGCGTTCCGGTTGGCGCGAGCGCGAGGTAGCGCTTGAAGTGATGGAGCGCGTTCAACGGATCACTCATCTTGTCGTCGTAAAGCAGGGCGAGCCGGTAATGGATATCGGCGGATTTCGGTGTCCCATCGAGCGCCGTCTCATACAATGCGATCGCATGCGAGAAATCACCGTCGGTCGCTTTCGCATCCGCGTCTTTCACCGTCTGGGAGCTGCGCGGAGTCACCATGCGATCACAACCGGTCAGCATGAGCGAGAAAACGATGCCGATCTCCGCCAGCACGAGGCGAGAGGCGGCGGGGTGATTTTTCTTCGCGGGCGAAACGCTCATCAGACCGAACGTGAATAACGATGAACTCGCGTCCGCTCCAATTCTTTTTCCTCAGCGTCATCCTCGGCTCAACGTTCGCAGCTGGAGAAACGCAGGCGCTCGCGTCGTGCCGTTGCGTCGTGACTGATGTCGACGGCGACCGACTCTCGACGTTCGACGGTCACGTAACTTTGGTCGTCATCGTCCCACGCGCGCGTGAACTTGACGCCCGTCTTCTCGCGGATCGAGTGCCGAAGCAATATTACGGTGATCCGCACGTTCGGTTGGTCACCATCGTCAATTTCGGCGGACGGACTTTTCGTTCGCTCGAAGGAGTCGCGAACGTTTTGATCCGGCGCCGCCTTGATGCGGAAGCACAGCGCCTAAGGCCAATATACGATGCAAGAAAACTGAAGCGCGATCCGCGGCACGACCTGTTCGTCGTCGCCGATTTCGATGGGCAAACGAGCGTCCGGTTTGGCGTTCCCGCGGAGACGGCCGGCACAACAGTGCTTGTGTTCGACGGGGCCGGCCGGTTGATCGAGCGATGGAGCGACGTGCCGGCCGCCGATGGATTGGCAGCCGCACTGGCGCAGGCAGACCAGTCTGCGCCGCACTAATACCGCGGCACGTTGGCGTCGATTTCCGTCGACCAGGCGTCGATCCCGCCCTCAAGATTATAAACGTCGGCGAACCCCGCCTCGCGCAGCAGGCGCACCGCCTTGGCACTTCGCATTCCGCTGTGGCACTGCACGATAATGTCGCTGCCGCGCTCGATTTCGCCGCTGCGCTCCGGAAGCTGTCCCAGAGGGATCAAGGTGGCTCCTGCGATGCGCGCGATCTCAAATTCGAACGGCTCGCGCACGTCGATCAGCGTGAATTTTTCGCGCCCCTCGATCCGGCGTTTCAAGTCGTGCACCGAGACGCTCGGCACGGTTTCGTCCGCATTCGCGGTCGCCCCGGCCGGGCCCGCGCAAAACTGTTCGTAATCGATCGGCGCAAAGATCGTGGGATGTTCGCCACAAACGGGACAATGCGGATCGCGTCGTAGTTTGAATTCGCGGAAGTTCATCTTCAGCGCCTCGAAATGCAGCAGCCGCCCGAGCAGTGAATCGCCGACGCCGACGACGAGCTTGATCGCTTCCGTTGCTTGGATCAGGCCGACGATTCCCGGCAGCACGCCGAGAACCCCCGCTTCGGCGCAGCTCGGCGCTGCGCCCGGCGGTGGCGGCTCGGGAAAGATGCAGCGGTAACAGGGCCCGCCCAGATGCGGCGCGAAGACGCTGGCCTGACCGTCGAAGCGAAAAACGGATCCGTAAACGTTTGGCTTGCGCGCAAAGACGCAGACGTCGTTCGAAAGGTATCGGGTTGGGAAATTATCGGAGCCGTCGACCACGAGATCGTAACCGGCCACCAGCTCCTCGGCATTCGCACTGCGAAACTTGCAATCGTGCAGCACGACAGCGACGTGCGGGTTCGCGGCACGAATCCGATCGCGGGCTGACTCCACTTTGCGCCGTCCGACGTCGGCCGTGCCGTGCAGGATCTGCCGGTGCAGATTCGACAGTTCGACCTCGTCAGAGTCGATCAAGCCGATGGTCCCGACGCCGGCCGCAGCGAGGTAAAGGGCGGACGGTGAACCAAGCCCGCCGGCGCCGAGACATAAAACGCGTGCGCTTTTCAGGCGCTGCTGCCCGCCTGCCGTCACTTCCGGCATCATCAATTGGCGCGAGTAACGCCCAAGTTCATCGGCGCCGAAGGTGACGCCGGCGGTGCGTTCCGCCTCGATGATACTATCGCTCATATCACCGCGAAC
>JALYZW010000362.1 GCA_030945725.1 Verrucomicrobiota bacterium
CGTCAGGGTGCAGCCGGCCTGACGAAATTCGCCCGCTGCTCCGGGCGCGATCGGTTAAATCCCGCGCCCGCCGCGTCCCATCAAGAGGAACACGAGGACGATCAGGACGACCAATCCGCCGGCCGGATAATAGCCCGTGCCCCAGCCCGCGCTGTAGCCCCACGTCGGGAGCGATCCGATCAAAATCAGGATGAGAATGAGGACAATGAGAAGGATTGTGCGCATGCCGGCGAGATTAGAAGCGGTGTTGTCGCTTTGACAATCATTTAATCCGGGCGGCGAAGCGACTTCCGGCCGTTCATGGGCGGCTCGGAAAATCCTTGCAGGCGCATCGCCGCATTCTAATCTTCCGCCGTCCCGAATGCGCCGACACCGGCTCGTATCGGGACACTTTCTTGCCCGCGCATTCGAACTCATGGCGAACACAATTCTGGTTGGCGCGCAGTGGGGAGACGAAGGGAAGGGAAAGATCATCGACGTGCTCACGGCGAAAGCCGATATCGTCGTGCGCAGCCAGGGCGGGAACAACGCCGGCCACACGGTCATCCACCGCGGCCAGACTTACATTCTGCATCTCATTCCGTCCGGAATTCTGCGGCGCGGGAAAGTCTGCGTGATCGGGAACGGAGTGGTGATCGATCCGCTCGCGCTTGTCACCGAAATCAATGGGCTGCGCGAAGTCGGCGTGCATGTTGGGAAGAATTTGCTGATCAGTGATTGCGCGCACCTCGTCCTCCCGTACCACCGCGTCCTGGACGAACAACGCGAGATCCGAAAGGGCCACGCCAAGATCGGGACCACGAAGCGCGGCATCGGCCCCGCTTATGGCGACAAGGCCGCACGCACCGGGCTGCGCGTCTCCGATTTGATGCAGCCCCATCTGTTTTCCGAAAAACTGCAGGCGAAAATCCGCGAGAATAACAGCATTCTGAAAGCGCTTGGAGCTCGCCCGATCAGCTTCCGCGAGGTGAATCAGAAATATCTCGCTGCAGCGGAAACGCTGCGACCGTTTGTCGCGAATACGGTCGTTTATCTCCACCGCGCGTTGCAGCGCGGGAAGGAGATTCTTTTCGAGGGCGCCCAAGGCACTTTTCTCGACATCGATCACGGGACGTATCCGTACGTCACGTCGTCGAACACGACGGCGGGTGGCGCGTGCACGGGTTCAGGCGTTCCGCCGCACCGGATGGACCTCGTGCTCGGAGTGGTGAAGGCGTATACGACGCGCGTGGGCGAGGGGGCGCTGCCAACCGAAGACTCAAGCTTGAGCGACATGCTCCACGAGATGGGGCGCGAGTTCGGTGCGACGACGGGTCGCCCCCGGCGCTGCGGGTGGTTTGATGCGGTCTCGGCGCGCTATGCGACGATGATCAACGGGATCGACGAACTCGCGATCACCAATCTTGATGGCCTCGACACCGTCGAGCGGATCCGGGTTTGTGTCGGGTATCTTCTCGACGGAAAGCGGCTCGACGTTCCGCCTTGCGATGCGGCGCAACTCGAACGCTGCGAGCCGCTTTACGAGGAATTTGCGGGTTGGAACACATCAACGCGTCGTGCGAAACAACTATCACAATTGCCTTCTACAGCAAGAACTTATGTGAATGCGGTTGCCGATTTGACGGAGACGAAACTTCGCATTGTGAGCGTTGGCCCGACCCGCGATCAGACGATGATTCTTTAATGTGACGTCCCCGGCTGCGAACGCTGTCCCTCGGCATATCGCTATCATCATGGACGGGAACGGACGCTGGGCGAAGACGCGCGGACTGCCGCGCATCAAAGGGCATGAAAAAGGCGCGGACGCGGTGCGCGCATGCGTCGAAGGATGTGGCGACCTAAAGGTGGAATTCCTTACGCTCTACGCGTTCTCGGCGGAAAATTGGCAGCGACCGAAGACCGAAGTTTTCGCGTTGATGCGGCTGCTCGAGCGGTTCTTGAAAGAGAAAACGCCCGAGTTGCTCGAAAAAAACGTGCGGCTGCAGGCGATCGGCCGGTTAACGGACCTGCCTTCCAGTTGTCAGGCGCAGCTGCACCGGTCGATCGACCGTACCTCGAAGAACGACGGCCTCACCTTGATCCTCGCGCTGAGTTACGGTTCCCGGATCGAGATCATCGACGGAATCAAAAGCCTTTTGCGAGAAGTCGAAGCCGGGCACATCGACCGCGCGATGATCGATCCGGAGATGTTCAGTAAACATCTTTATACGCGGTATTATCCCGATCCTGATTTGCTGATCCGCACCTCGGGGGAACTGCGGCTTTCAAACTTTCTGCTCTGGCAGCTTTCGTACACGGAGATGTACGTCACGCCGAAGCTCTGGCCGGATTTCGCGAAAGAAGATTTGTTCGCCGCGGTGCGTGAGTACGGCCAACGCCAGCGGCGTTACGGCTTGGTCTAAGCTGCGGCGCTGCCGCATCAGCGCGGATTTCAAACAAAAGCGGACGCAACAGTGTCCGCGAGTAGCT
>JALYZW010000019.1 GCA_030945725.1 Verrucomicrobiota bacterium
CAACGTCAATGCCCTCGAGAGCAGCTGTCATCGCGTCACGGTCTCGCACGTCTCCTTCGATGAACTCCGCGCGCGGGTTGATCCACGGCGGCTTGCCGTGGCGATGAGTTTGCGGCTCGAGGTTGTCGAGAATCCGGACCGTCCAGCCTTCGCGCAAAAGCAGATCGGCAATATGCGAACCGATCAAGCCGGCGGCTCCGGTCACGAGTGCTCTTTTCTGGTGTGTCGCCATAATTTTTACTTACTCGTTAGGCCAGATGCGATGCCTTCCTTCCTTCTCGATGATTGCTGTAAGGTAGGCGCGCGTTCGCGGAGCCGCGTATCCTTCGCTGGCGGCCGGGCCCAGCAGCTCGTCGCACAACCGGCGCAGGGTTATTCGGTCGTCGACGTCGTACCACGTTGGCAGCATTTTTACGTCGATCGCTAGTTCCGCAGCACGTTGCATTGTCTGTTCGGCCACACGCTCCGTGCTCCAGTCTATCCCTTCGAAAAGCTCGCGGTGCAGCCTCTTCATCCCGATCAAATAATATCCTCCGTCGTCTGAAGGACCTAAGACCACTCGGTCTCCGGGTTGACTCAGAAAACCTACCGCCTCGGAGTAGGCGTGTGCGGGTACGGTCGGACTGTCCGAATCGATCAGGCACAGCGCCTGAAAACCTACGTGAAGTAAATCTTCCGTGGCGAAAATAAGTCGTTCGCCAAAAGCGTCTCCCTTTTGCGCGATCAACAGAAAGTCTTTCGGAAGAATGCCGGCGTAGGCCGCTTCCTCCCCGACCGGCGTGTAGACGCCAATGCCGACGGCGCTGCCGTCTTTGGTCGCGTCGGCGATTGCGGCGCTGGTGTCCTGGAGAAAACAGATGTTCAAGCCCGCTGCTTCCTCGGCTGTGAGGGGTGGCGTGAGTCTCGTTTTCACGCGCCCAGCTTTTGGCACTTTGGTCATCACTCCGAGTGCGCACAGCCCTTTTTTTATCGCGGCTGGATCGCGGGGGTTAAGGATTGAGTGAACCTTCGACATCACCGGTGCTGTCTGGTTTCCGGTGTGCGTCGTCAAACGCTTTTGCTTTCCGCTCGGGAAGTTCTGCACACGCTCATGATTGTTTCTTCTTAAAAACGAAAAGCTTTCTTAATCTTCTTGTCGCGAACAAGTGCAGCGGGGCATCCACGACGCTTCGTTGCAACGCGTCTATTTGAGTGTTAATAAGCAGGCCGGGAAAGGCTGACACATCGATCCGCGCAAACGGGAAACCAGACTCGCGCCAGTTGTTCAAACTTGTTCGCTTCTTGTTCGGCTTTGCTCTAGCAACGTCGTGATGATTGCGAGATTCGTGCTTTTGATTGCAGCGATCGCGGTCGCGCTGACATCGGCCTTCGGGCAAAAGACAGCGCCAGCACTAGCGGAAATCGAGCAGATTTTGAAGACGAAGAAATTCGTCGACCTGACGCATGCGTTCGGTCCTGGAATTCCGCACTGGAAAGGCTTCCCGGATGAGAAGCGGGAGACCGTTTATTGGTACGACAAGAAACCCGGCATGCTCGGCGACGGGTTCTTCGCCCAGAGCTTTACGCACGTCGGTCAGTGGGGCACGCACGTAGATCCACCGGCGCATTTTATTCGCGGCCTTCGGACTGTCGATCAGATCGATCTCAAGGAAATGATCCTGCCGCTCGTCGTGATCGACGTGCACGAAGAAGCGGCAAAAAATGCGGACTACACCTTGACCATGGATCGCGTGCGCTCGTGGGAAAAAGAGCACGGACCGATTCCGGTCGGCGCCTTCGTCGCGATGCGGACTGATTGGTCGAAGCGATGGCCGAACGGCGAAGCGATGGACAACAAAGACAAAGCTGGGACGCCGCATTTCCCCGGGTGGAGCATGGAGACGCTCAAATTTCTGTATGAGGTGCGCAAAATTACGGCGTCCGGTCACGAGACGACCGACACCGATCCCGGTAACACCACAACGGAAGGCGCTCTCGAGACGTACGTGCTCGGCACGAATCATTATCAAATCGAGCTGCTTACGAACCTCGATCAGGTCCCGGAATCAGGAGCGCTCGTGATCGCGACGTTCCCCAAACCGGAGGGCGGTTCCGGATTTCCGGCGCGCGTCTTTGCGATCTTACCGTAGTCGATTGGTTTGACCGTCGCGCCCGGGGCGACGTTAATCGCAAGCGCGATGGATCTGCTCGCCGAACTCGAGGAACGCGTGCTCTGCGGCGATGGCGCGATCGGCACACTATTGCTCGATCGCGGCCTGCCCGTCGATCAGTGCCTGGAAGAGCTTTGTGTGAGTCAGCCGGATCGCGTGCGAGGGATTCACGAGGAATATGTGCGCGCGGGGGCCCGCGTGATCGAGACCAATACTTTCGGCGCGAATGCGGTGCGGCTGCACCGTTTTGGATTCGAGAATCGCGTCCGCGAAATCAATGGCGCGGCGGCGAAACTGGCTCGCCAGGCCGCGGAGGGAAAGAACGTTTGTGTGGCCGGCAGCGTTGGTCCGCTTGGGATCAGCGAGGACGAAGCGGCGGAACGCGGCATCGATCGCGCGGCCTGTTTTCGGGAGCAGACGACAGCGCTCCTGGATGGCGGAGTAAATCTTCTCTTCTTCGAGACGTTCATGAACTTCGACGAGATGGAAATTGCTGTCCGTTCCACGCCGAGCACTGACTCGACGATCGTTTGCTCGTTCGCGTGCGATCCCGAGGGACGGTTGCGGTCGGGTATGCTTTTGGTCGATGCTTTCACGCGGGTGCGCGAGTTGGGCGCGACGATGGTAGGCGTAAATTGTCTAAACGGACCACACGCGATGGTCCAACTTTTGCAACGCCTGCCCGCGGGAGACTTACTGACGGCGTACGCGAACGCCGGTTATCCGAAATACACGGAAGGCCGCTACGTTTATCCGACGGCGCCAGATTACTTTGCAAATTCTGCGCGCGAGATGGCCGCGCAAGGCGCGCGACTGATCGGCGGTTGCTGCGGGACAACGCCGGCGCATGTGGCGGCAATCTCGGCCGCGATCGCCGAGTTGAAACCAGTCCGCAGCAAAGCGGTGCGTGTCGTGGAGAGCACGATCGAGAAGCCGGTGCGCTCGTTTGTTGCGGCAGCGGAAGAGAGCTTGCTCGATCGCATGAAGGCCGGGAAACGGGTCATCATCTGCGAGCTCGATCCGCCGAAAACGTTGGAGTTGGAAAAATATTTTGCGGGCGCGCAGGCGCTCGTCGCCGCTGGCTGCGATGCGATCACGCTCGCGGATAATTCACTCGCGATCCTGCGTGTCAGCAATCTCGCAATCGGCGCGATGTTAAAGGAACGCTTCGGAATTACGCCGCTCCTTCACATGAGCTGTCGCGACCGCAATGTGCTCGGTCTCCAAAGCGAACTTCTCGGCATGGCCGCGCTCGGAATGAGGCATGTGCTGCCCCTCACGGGCGATCCGTCGCGTGTGGGCGATCATCCGGGCGCAGCGTCGGTTTACGACGTGAACTCGATCGAGCTCATCGGGATCATCAAGCGGCTCAACGACGGGTTCAGCCACGCCGGAAAATCGATCAAGAACGGGACGCAATTTTCGATCGGCTGCACCTTTAACCCGAACGCGAAGAACCTGGATTCGCAGCTCAACCGGCTGGAACGAAAAGTCGCGGCGGGCGCGCAGTTTGTGATGACGCAGCCGGTGTTCGATGTGCGATTGATCGATGAAATGCACAAGCGCACTGCGCATCTCGGCGTTCCGATTTTCACCGGTGTGTGGCCTTTGCTGAGCGGACGACAGACGGAATTTCTCCACAACGAAGTGCCGGGCATCGTGGTGCCGGATAGCGTGCGCGCCGAGATGGCCGGGCGCGAAGGCGACGACGGGCGCGCGACGGGAGTGAAGCTCGCCCGGCAGATCACGGC
>JALYZW010000040.1 GCA_030945725.1 Verrucomicrobiota bacterium
CCGATCGGATCCGACAACACGAAAGTCTGCGTGGTCAAGGCGGACACGTCTTCCCAAAGATAGATCGCCGGTGACGAACAGTCGTCGAAGTTCACGCGCCATTCGTTCGAGCCCGAGGTAAAGAAAGCGACACCGCCGGTATTTACCTTGTCACGTTGTAACGCCGGGACATTCGGATTCCAGTCCACGCCGAGAGACGGCTCACCGGCGTTATCGGCCTGGCCAGGCCCGGCCGGGAAGCTTTGGTAGCGGGGCGGCGTGCAATTCGCGACGGCTGGATCACAGATCCCGCTTCCGCCGCTGGCCGCGCTTTCAAGCGTAACTGTTCCCGTGTACGGGACTGGCGCACCCGTAGAGAGAGTGACGATCAGTTTATACAAGCCGGCTGGCGTGGTCGCCGGCAGGATGATCGTCGACGGATCCGCGGTTGATTGGTTTTTCGCAACCACAGCGCCCGTCGAAATTTTCCACGAAGCAGTCATAATCCACGGTCGCGACCGACCAGGAAAACTGGATCGCGATCTGATTTTTGGTTGGGTCGTAATTGGTCGTCGCGAGACCGACCGAAGGATCGATGGTGAGCTTGAATGTGCTGCAAAGCGCCCCGGTCGGACCGCAGTTCGGCACACCCGTCGCGATCGGGCTCGGGTTTGCCGGTGCTCCAGTGCTGTCGGTGTAAGTCACCGTGCGATTCGACGTGCTGAGAGTCCCTGTGGCCGGGGCCGGGGCGGCAAAGCTCACAAGCGCGAGGAGCCCGCCGGCGGACCAAAACGCAAAGGCCGCGAGCGCGCGGGGGCTGAAAATGCCGAGTTCCGAGAGAGATTTTGTATGCATAAGCTAGTTCCGGGCTGCGAGTGCGCGGCAGCGATTTGCTTTGGCAATCGCAGGTGTTCACGGAGCGCCGATGCTTCTTTCTACCGAAACGCACGGCACCGGTCGACAAAGAATATTAACTATTTTTGCGTGGCAAGAACTTCTTTGTTTATGCGGAGTCGCAGAATGGTGCCGCCCTGCAATGCTTCGCAGGCGAGAACGCCGTGATTCCCGTCGGCGGCGGAGTTTCGCTGACCTATCCGGGCGCGACCCAGCTTCCAGCCGCTAACTGCACGTCGACGCTTGCGGCGAACAGCACGATCACGATCTACGTCGATGCGAGCAGTCGCAGGCAGGCACGGATTTCGCGCTCTCTGCTTCCTACTTTCTACATTCTTCGGGTCACGTCCGGATCTGAACGACTGAGTGTTGAGCAGCAATCGGAACGGTAAACGGATGTCTGCCAAACTGGGAGAACGCGAACACTGTGCTGATTAGCAACAGGCCGTAGGTCAACATTTCGAATAGGCCACGCGGTCGCTCTTCCGAGCGGACGATCAAGGCATAGGTTGACTCGAACGATGGGTCATTTGCGGTAGTTGATTTCATTAGGTTCTTTCTGAACTGAAGGTGAGATGCGGGAGAAGAGCCGTTTGGATTCATAATTGCGCGGGCTGGTCCTGCTCTATGAACGCCGCCGCGGCCCGAGTTTGTCTAATTCATCGCGATGAGGCTCCCGAGTTTCCTAAAACCGGCCGAGCCGGCGAGCCACCAATCAAACTCGGCCGCCCCGATTTGCTGTCCCCGTCCGCTGGCGCCAAGTTGGCGAATGGTTCGGACGAAGTCGGTACAAACTCCGATCGAACGCGATGAGGATGGCTTACGCATCCTGGTCGCGCGCGGTCGTGGCCGGGGTCTGCCGAACGATCGCTACAACGTGTGGATGGCTAACCTCGGGCCGAGTGAAGAATTACGTGATGCTATCCTTTCAGGCCGCATTAGCTGGGCCGAATATAGCCGACGTTACCTGCTGGAACTGCGCGAAGGCGGCGGCATAGACGGGCGGAACAAGCACATCAAGAACCACGGTCAGAAGTTCACCTTGCGACTCCTACAGCATCTCGCAAGCAGCCACACCGTGACATTACTCTGTCACTGCGCCGAGGACGAACTGCATTGCCACCGGCACCTACTAAAAAGGTACTCGACGGAAAAATCTGATCCGTGGGCGCTCTGGTTGTTCTCGAATTCGAATTCCGGAAAGGACGCCCGTTGTTCACGCCTTTGGCCGCGTGTCAGTCGTCGCCTGGCTACTTTATTCCGCGCTCTGGTTACCTCTTGGCAGGCTCCAGCGCTCGATCTGAACTACGGCCTCGGCGAACGAATCCAGCTCATGCTCCAGACGTCGCCCGTAATCTTGCAACGCACCGGACGCGGCGCAATCGGCGGACTAGGCAGCACCGAAGCCGCCGTGAAATGGCGTTTCCTAGACGAAGAACGCGAGGGTGTCTCGGTTTCCATCTTCCCGCGCATTATTTTCAGCTTCTTGCAATCGTCAGTGCGTCGCGGCCTGGCCGAAGACGGTGTGCGAGCGCAGACGCCGCTGCAGATCGCAAAGAAATTGGGCCCGATTGATTTCGATGTCGAGTGGGTCCGCTCGTGAGTAGCGTGGGTCGCAGCCAATGGCTCTACGGCGTCGTAGCGGGAGTCGATGCCACGCGCTCGACGACCCTGATGGCAGAGCTAGATGGGACCGCCAGAACGAACTTCGGGAACGATGCCCTGATCGTGAACGCAGGCCTTCGCCACAAGCTAACCGACAGGTGTATCGAGATCAGGTCCCTCGGGCACGAAGTCCGTTCCGCCACTCGGGAAACGCTCGCGTCGGTTACTGCGGTGTCCAGCTTGTTTACTGATGCATCGCGCTGCGGGAGCAAAAAGCGCAGCAACAAAGTCTGCGCGCATAAAAACCAGCGGTCATAGTGGGCGATCGACGAGGACAAACACACAACCCGTTTCGGAAAGACGCGCGCGTTGGTCGGCTTACGGCTCCGAGGTTGTTCCCTAGAGCGCAAATTTTGCGAGACGAAGCGTCGATGAAGTGGTTCCTTTTCCGTCGGACCAGCCTTGGAATGACCCAAAGACGTATGAATACACTCACGAAAACCCTCCTCACCATTGGTGTCGTCGCGGCGCTGCCCGGCTCCGCGTTCGCAAAAAAGGAGCACAAGAAAAAGATGATTGGTGAGACGGTGGACTGGCGGACGGTGCCGCCATCGGCCCAGACGGCGATCCAAACCAATTCGTCCGGCGGGAAAGTGACGGAAGTGGACAAGGAAACAAAGAACGGCGTCGTCATCTACCGGGCGGAAGTGAAGGGCACCGACGGCAAGAAATTCCAAGTCGCGGTGACCGAGGCGGGCAAGCTACTGAAAGTGAAAAGCGAGGACGACCGTCGGAAGCACAGACACAAGCCGCTCTTTGGGTCCTAGATCCCGTTCCCCGTCCCCGCCCGAACGGTAGGCTGGAAGTTTAGCGATCGCGCGGTAATGAGCGCGGCGACTCACACCTACCGGTTGCCGCCGCGATACCGATCGCGTAGGACTGGAGCATGAATCATCTGCGCAAGCTCGGGCTCGCCTCCTTTTTCTTCGTCGCGCTCGGTTTCTTGAGTGGCGCGCTTTTTCCTCGAAGCGCGAATGCCGCGTCCCCGCAGACCACGGTCATCGTGGCGCTGATCTGTTATTGCATCGGGCTGGTCCTGGCGCTGCTTGCGTTCATGCAATCACGGCGCGGCCAGAGTCTCGATGCGACGACGAAGTTTCTGGCGCGCGCTCCTCTCGCTCTCGTAGCGATTGCCGTGCTGATTTTATTCCTGCGCGCGATGACCGGAATCTGAGCGAGACTTCCTTTCCCTAGCCTGTCCGTCCTGCGCTTCCTTTCGCGCCGGGATAGTGTTCATTCGACCGTGCGCAAGAAAAAACCCAATTCGTCGCGGCTTCCGAGATTGCTTGTTCTCGTCGACGAATCAAACGTCGGCAATTCCGTGCGGACCGCGGGCCGCGGGCTCGATTGGCTGCAGCTGCGCGAATTTCTAGGCGGTGAGGAGACGGGCCGCGATCTGATTGAGATGGTCGTGTACGCCGGGCTGCCGCCGCCGATCCCGCTGTGGCAGGAGGAGCGCGATAAGAAGAACAAGTTCATGCACTGGCTGCGCTCGAATGGCTTCCTCGTGGTGACGAAAGATGGCGCGCCGGCGGAGGAAGGTCGTTACAAGGCGAACGTCGATGTCATGATGGCGATCGACGCGCTGGAGCTCTCGGTCGAGATGAACCCGGAGGTCGTCGTGCTCGTGACGGGCGATGCGGATTTCGCTTATCTCGCGACGAAATTGCGGCGTCGCGGGATTCGCGTGGAAGTAGCGTCCGTCGCCGAAAATCTCGGGAACGTCCTGAAAGCGGCCTCCAACGCGGTGATCGACCTCGCGCCGTTGTTTCGGACGTTTGCGTTGATGCCGGTGTCAGATTCGGCCAAGCCAAAACCGAGGACGCGTTCCTTGAAAGCTGCGACGTCGCATTCCTGACACTTTTGCCGGCCGCGACTCTCCTGTAACTTGGGCGCGTATGGCGGAGCTATTCCCGGTCATCCTCTTCTATAAGTATGTTTCGATCGCGGATCCGGCCGCGCTGGTCGCGGCGCAACGCGATCTCTGCCTGGCGCTCGGGCTCAAAGGCCGAATTCTGATCGCGAGCGAAGGGATCAATGGGACGCTCGCAGGC
>JALYZW010000081.1 GCA_030945725.1 Verrucomicrobiota bacterium
TTTCGCAGCCGAGTGAATTGGCAACAAGGTGGCAGGTCTGTATATCGATCGCTGACATCCAAGCGAGCACCCAATCGGCGAGCTCTGGAATCGTTAGCACTTTTGGAGGACCCTCGCTCCTGCCGAAGCCTGGAAGATCGAGTGCATGCACGGGGTGGTTTTCTGCGATGCGCTCCGCGAGCGGGATCATGTAAAGACTCGAAATAACAAGCCCGTGAATCAGAACGACAGGAACGCGTCCGCCCGAGGTATTTTCACGGCTTCGGCTATGCAGCCTTCGTCCATTTACAGACGTCCACCGGCTTTCCAACCGGGACGCCACGGGAAAACCAAGGTCACGGAACAATTCAGGGAGCATCGAAAAAGCGGGCGTTGGAGGAGACGTTGCGGTATCCATCACGGCGGCCACGGAGCAATAGATCACCGTTTAGGTGGAATAGTTATAACATGAGCATGTTGCATATCGCTGCCCGCTTCCAGAGCGTCGTCCTTAGTGAAGAGGAAAATGCCGCCACTCGTGCGGCGCGCGACCTCTTCAATCTCTTCAATAATCGTTCGGCCTTCAATGTAGTCGCTTTGCCAGTCCAGAACCGTCGCCCCGATTTCACGCTCAATGAAAGACTTGATATTCCGAGCAGTCCCTTCAAAGGTGTCGCAGTATCCCAAGAACACATCGCGACGGTCTTGGATGCGAGCGCGAAAGGCATTGAGAGCATTCTGAAACTTCGGCGATTCTGCCCAAGAGGAGTCTGCGCCTGCTGGAAACGAGGTGATGACGTGTGCGCCATCGGCCTCGCGATTTCGAATAGCCGAGAATTGTCAAACTCGCGGCTTGCGACTTCGGTTATTTTTGCGAGCGAAGGCGTCCGCGTTTTCTTCGCGAGCCTGGCGCGCGGACACTAGTATTTAAGCGTGATTCCAGTGCGGAACAGCTTCGCGTCGTTGTTGTCGTATGAGAACGTGCCAAATAGATCCAGGTTCCGTGTGATGTGGCTGCGGATTCCGACAGTGCCGACGATCTCGCGCCCGGCGAGTTCAGGGGTAATCGCGCCCCCGCCTTTCGAACTAGTTGGTAGCGCCAGGCGGCTGGTGATGGCAGCCGCGGGAATTTCGCCAGCGGTTGTCCCGCGAAGGGAAGAACCGACGTAAGTGACCTCCGCGAGAAGATCAAACCTCGGATGAAAGAACCACTCCGCCGCCAGTTCCAAATCAATCGGATTACGGCTGCGAAGACCCGGAGGAGCGGTGATGATGTTGTAACCAAGGTTGAAATGCAGATCCACGTCGTCGAGCCGTTTGCTCACGACGGCGTAAACTCGATAGTCGAATTCACGGCTGCCAATCTGGAGATTGCGCGCGGTGGGGAATTTCACTTCCCCCGCGAACGCAAGTGCAGGCAGGAACGGTTGCTCTTTGACCGCCAAAAAGGTCAGCGTCACTTCGGTGTCGCCCAATCCGGTTGCGCTTGGGCCGCTCTTCGGTTGGATGGAGGTAATCGCCACCGGCTCGATCAGCAGTTCCAGCCGGTCGAAGATACCAAACTCCAGTGCGAGAGGAGCGGCGTATTCGCGGCCGTCCCGTGAGGTTTGGAATTCAAACGCAGCGCTGAGGTCGACGTGCCCGGCAGGCAGGAGCCGAGCAGTCTCTGTCTCCAGCGCCAAATCAGCGCGAGCGGCAAACGGGAGCGCGAACACCCCTATACTCGTTAGGCAGAACCGGCGGAACCTTCGAGCGACAGATTTCCGGTCGGGGGACCGATAAGGATGATGGAGGGAAGGACGGTCGAGCATGGCGATCGTGTTCAGGTTCGATTGCAAGGTGGTTTACCGAAGGTGGAGGCTTTCGCCCGTGGAACTGAGGTAAGAGCCAACGCTGCCTCCGCTCAAGGGGCGGCACCCGAATTACGCGGTTGTAATCGACACTCGTAGGCGCGGCTGGCAGCACCACTGCCTCAGCCTAACGAGTAGAGAGGATTGAGGAAGCAACGGCGGCACGGAAGATACGCTCAGTAGACGTCGTGCTGCCTCAGGTCGGCGATGGCATCCAGCAGCGGCTTCAGGCTGGGATCGGTCTTGAGC
>JALYZW010000120.1 GCA_030945725.1 Verrucomicrobiota bacterium
GTAGGGGAGGAAAAACAGCCGTTCGAGGGTGTCGCGAGTCAGTTCTTCGCGTAATTGTTTCGCGCCCCGCGCGGGCTTTACCAGATCCCATTTGTTCAGCACGATGAGGCACGGCTTGCGCGATTCCTGGATCAAGCCTGCGATCTTCTTGTCCTGCGTCGTGACACCACTCGTTAGGTCAATTACCAGCACACACAGATCCGCCCGCCGGATGGTGCGTTCTGCGCGCATCACACTGAAGACTTCGACCGACGTGGAATGTTTGCTCCGGGCGCGGATGCCCGCGGTATCGATCAGAAGAAAGTTCTCGCCGTTGCGTTCGTAGGCGATGTCGACGGCATCACGCGTCGTCCCGGGGAGATTGCTGACGATCGTCCGCTCGTCGTGCAGCACCGAATTGATCAGGGACGATTTGCCCGCGTTTGGGCGGCCGACGATAGCGAGAGCGAGCGGCTGCTGCGGCTTCGTTTCCGCGTCGACCTGCTCGACTCCTGCCTGCGCAGGCAGGAGTCGATCGACAATGTCGAGCAGTCGCAGAATATCGCGTCCGTGCGCGGCGCTAATCGACACACCGGCGGTGAACTTCAGCCGCGCGAAATCGCTCTCGAGCGGCTCATGTTTCGGATGATCGATTTTGTTGATCACAAGCACGACTGGCTTGCGCGATCGGCGGAGCATCTTCGCGAGATCCTGATCCACCGGAGTGAGTCCCTCCTGCGCATCGACTACGAACAAAATGACGTCGCTTTCGCGCATCGCGGCCTCGGCGGCGGCGCGAACCTGCGCGGTCAGCTCCGTCTCTCCAGGTCCGCCGATGCCCGCGGTATCCCAGATGATGAAAGGACGGCGACCGCGCGTGGAAGGGGCGGCGAGTCGATCGCGAGTGATCCCCGGTTCATCGTGCACGATCGCGATGTTTCGGCCCGCCAGCCGGTTGAACAACGCGGATTTGCCCACGTTAGGCCGGCCGACGATCGCCACCGTTCCGGCGATTTCCGCCGTATGCTCCGCATTCATGTTTTGATGCGCGGCGCTAGCTCGTCTTGGCGTTGGCATGGCCACCAGCCTGGAGTTGGCCGATGCCGTTCATCACATAAATGATGCCGGAGACGAGCGTGAAGAACCCGGCCGCCGCGACGACCCAAACGAGCGGCAAAAATCGCAGCTGAAGCATGACCCACGCGATCGCCGCCATCTGCAATACGGTCGCGATTTTCCCCGTCCAACTTGTCCGCACCTGCACTTTACCGTTCAGGACGTGAAGCACCGCGCTGCCGACGAGGATGACGACATCGCGGGTGATCACGAGCACGGGAAACCAGGCCGGAAACTTCCCATCCTGCGGATCGTTCAGGCTCCAATTACTGATGCTTAAGGTGATAATTCCACTGAGCAGCAGGCCTTTGTCGGCGATCGGATCGAGAATAACACCCAGCGAACTGCGTTGATTGTAGCGGCGCGCGACATACCCATCCAGGCCATCGCTCGTAGCGGCGAGGAGGAAGACCAAGATCGCGGCGAAACGTTGCCACTCCAGCGGCTCCCCGCGTCCGATGCTTTGGCCGTAGTAAATCGCGAGCGTCACGAAGACCGGGATGAGGAGAATCCGGACGACAGTGATTTTGTTGGCAGTCGTCATCGCAAAGTCGCTCAGGACACTGAAAGTGGGTCGCGCGCTGTTGCAAGCGTTTTGCCCTCGGGGGGAACGGGAGCGGAAAAGCGCTTGGTCGCCGGTGCACGTGCGGATAAGCTCCCCGGCAAACCCCCGCCGATGTGGCGAAATGGCAGACGCAACGGACTTAAAATCCGTTTCCATTAACGTGGAGTGCGGGTTCGAGTCCCGCCATCGGCATCCTCTACCTTGACGTTCGTTTGTGCCGCCCATTTCCGTTCGCGTATGATGCGCCTAGAGTAGGATCAGGTTCCTTCCCGGTCGGTTTGAGTAGCGAGAAAGCGATTTTGCATGATGGCTAATAACCCTCAACAATTGTTTATTCCGGTGCTTCTCGGCACGGCGCGACAAGGCCGTCGCAGCGAACACGCCGCAAAGTTTGTCCTCGAGCAGACAAAAAAGCGCGCTGGCGTCGAGACCGAGTTAATCGACATCCGCACGCTTGCCCTCCCGGTGAACGACGCGGGCGAGGGGATCAAGGACGCCGCGTTCTCCGCCGCGATGAAACGCGCGGACGGCGTGATCATCGTCGTGCCCGAATATAACCACGGCTACCCCGGGTTGCTGAAACACGCGCTCGACACAAACCTGGAAGAGTACATCCACAAGGCGGCCGGTATTTGCGGGGTTTCCGCCGGTCCTTTCGGCGGGAGTCGCGTGATCGAGCACCTGCTTCCGGTGCTGCGCGAACTCGGTCTGATCACCATTTTCACCGACGTTAATTTCAGCAAAATCGCAGACGTCTTCGGCGAGGACGGCGCGTTGCGCGACGAAAGTTTCGTTCGCCGCGTCGACAAGTTTCTCGACGAACTGATCTGGATGGCGCGCGTGTTGCGACACGGCCGCGACAATGTCGCGCCGGTCTGAGGTACGCCACGCAAGCTGGCGGACGCGATTCAGTCCGCTCGGAGTGTTCGCGCGGAGTGTCGCAAACGCCCTTCGCAGCGCAAGCTTTCCGTGTCCTACGGAGAGCGACGATTCAGCTTCTCAATCGGCGCTCTTTGGAACCGCAATGGGCGAATGACGGCGCCCGCGTTCCCGGGAGCCTCGGAACGCCGCGAGAAAGTCGGCGCAAGCGAGCACGCCCTGCGCAACGTGCGCGACGACCTACGCCAGGGCTTGACCGTGCAGCTGCGCATTTTTCGATGAGGATGAGCACTGACGACGCAGCCTCGATCAAAGAAGGTGCCGACTCCGTGCGGGTGAGCGCTACGGCCTTTGGCGTACTCCGAAAAGCAAAAGGCGCGGCACCCGTAACGATGCCGCGCCTGATTTGTTGCTTAGCGAGTCGCGCTTTATTGAAACTCGTAGACTTCAACCAGCGCTACGCCGGTGCCCCCGTTCTTGCCCACCACTTGCGCGGTGTAAGCATCTGGCGGGAGCTGAACCACGAGGGCTGATTCGTGCGAATCTGTGGGTGCGAGGCCAAGCGCGGAAAGTTCTGCAGCCTGCGCCGCATCGGAACCGAAGTCGTCATTAGACCCGATCTGCGTGCCGTTCTTATCAAACAACAATAGCTGAGGATCCTGCAGCGGCATGGTGACGCCGAACTTCCCAAGGCTTGGCCCGATGGCACGGATGACGATACGCCCGCTCACACCCTCCCGAGTAATAAACCCAGCGATGAGAACGTTCTCACCGTTGCCGACGTTTCCACGAGTGGCGATGTTGAAGAGGCGTGAGCCAGCTTTCACCGGCACGGCGATGTCGGTGACCTGTTCACCGTTTAGGCCTGCGCCGCCGATAGTTGCCGGAGCGGTGGCGCCAGCCGGCGTGGTTGCAGCACCGGTGAGGACGTTGATCGCGTAAAGATTTGTGAAGCCGCCAACGTTGAAAGCTGCGTAGGCCACTCCCGTGACGCCGGAGATATCAAAGCCGGAGATCTGGCTCGAATCAACCTGGAGCAAACCCACCGTATTCAGCGTCCCGGCGTTAGGCGGATTCTGGATCGCGAGAGCTCCCTGGCTGTAGTCGATGTCATACAATGTCGTCGCTTGCGCGGTGGAAAAGCTATTGGTGTAAGCAGCGCCGACAACCGCGGGTGTTTTTCCTTTGTTTGCGTCCGTGCTGTTGTAAGCAAGACTCGTATCGGTCGCGGTCAGAGTGCCGTCATTCGGATTCACGCGCAGGTTCTGACCTGTGTTACTGATGATGCGGATGCGATCAACCGTGGGATTGAAATCAATGTCGAAGGTCGTGCCGCTGAGCGTAAAAGCCCCCGCGCTTCCGACTGCAGTCGCGACGCCAGTCTGGTCATTGATGGAATAAATTCGGCTATCCGAACTTAAACCATACAAGCCTCCAGTCGCGGGGCGGAAGTCGATCGCGACCAGCGACGTGCCCGAAGCAAGACCGGTGACGCTTACTGACTTGGTGATTGTTCCGGGTGCAGCACTGTCAAAGGAGACAAGGCGGTTCCCCGAGGTAAGACCGACGATGGTTTCCGCGCGCACCGATAACGCGACCGCGGAGAAAAGCAGTAACGCAAGTAGTTTAAGTTTCATGTGGTAACTATGATTCGTGGCCGACCCGATTGCGAAACAAATGTTGGCGCTTGGCGTCCGCGAAGAAGATCTCGAGGAGGCTTTCACGCGCTCCGGCGGGCCCGGTGGCCAAAACGTCAATAAGGTTTCGACAGCGGTCACGCTGGTGCACCGGCCAAGCGGATTGCGCGTGATGGTGCAGGATTCGCGTTCGCAGATGCAAAATCGGCGGATTGCGCGCGCCCGGCTGCTCGATCTGATCGAACGCCGTGAGCGCGAACGAAAGATGGCCGTCCGAACGGCGCGTGAAAAAAGGCGCCGCCAAAACTCGCCGCGACCGCCGCGCCTGAAGAGGAAAATCCTCGAAGCGAAGCGTCAGCGTTCGATCTTGAAGAAGTTGCGGAGTGGGGTGGCGGAATAATCTCCCGTCATTCTGAGCGCAGCGTAGCGGGGTCGAAGAATCCCGTGGCATGATCGAGGGTTCGTCCACGGGGTCCCTCGACTTCGCTCGGGATGACGGGCGGTGGCGCGGGGTTCATACGATTGACCCGTTGCCCACGGTCTGATCGTTGGCGCGCGGCCCCGATTACCTAACGACGCACAAATCTTCGCCCTCGATACATCTGCGGGCGTCGCTGCTCCCGAATTGTCGTTGAACACAAACAACTATGAAAAAGCTACTTACCCTGACATTGCTCGCCGCCGCGGCCACAATCTCGTTCACTTCGTGCACGGTGGTTGAACCGGTTCCAGCGACCAGCACGACAACAACGCACACTGAACACACTGCCGTTACCCCTGCGGCCACCACGCAGACCACGACGACCCGCGCCAGCGGGGGCTACTAAGCCGGCACTTCAGTTGTTAGAGAAAGGGCACGCGTTGCGTGCCCTTTTTTTATGCCGGTGTCGCTTCCGTCTCGGCCTCTTCGGTCGCGTCACTCACTACGGGAGCGATGTCCTGTAGTTTCTCCGTGCCCTTCAAATCCATCAATTTCACGCCCATCGTGTTCCGTCCGACAGCGCGGATTTCCTTCACCCGCGTCCGCACCATTTGTCCTTTGTTGGTAATCAACATCAGCTCGTCGCGGTCCGTCACGGTGAGTGCGCCGACCACGCTTCCGGTCTTTTCCCCGGTCTTCATCGTGATGATTCCTTTGCCCCCGCGCGACTGGCTGCGGTAGTCGTCGAACGGCGTTCGTTTGCCGATCCCGTTCTCGCCCGCCACGAGTAACATCGCGTCTGGATTCACGATCGCGCTCGCCACCACGTGGTCGCCTTTGTCCGGCCGGATCCCCCAAACGCCGACCGTGTTCCGCCCCTGATCGCGCAGCTGTTCCTCGTGAAAACGGAGGCTCATTCCTTCCTTCGTGATCAGCACGATTTCGTTCTCGCCGTTGGTCAACTTCGCGTCGATCAGGCAATCGTCGTCCTCCACCTGGATCGCGATGATCCCGCCTTTGCGCACGTTGCTGTAATCAGAAAGGTTCGATTTTTTCACGATGCCGGAGCGGGTCGCGAACACGATATGCAGCTCGGGGTTCCACGTCTCATCCACCACGTTCGGACCACGGCCGGTTTTTTTCGCCTGCACGCGAATCGTCGCCGCGATTTTTTCTTCGCTGCGCAATTCCAGAAGATTCGCGATCGAGCGGCCTTTCGCCGCCCGACCCATCTCCGGAATTTCGTAAACCTTCTCCACGTAACAGCGACCGGTCTCCGTGAAAAACATCAGGTAATCGTGCGTCGTAGCGGTGAAAAGGTGCTCGATGAAATCGCCTTCCGTTTCTTCGGTCGCTCCTTCGCGCGTCGTCATTCCGATCACGCCTTTTCCGCCACGGCGCTGCGCACGGAACGCGCTGACGGCGGTCCGTTTAATGAAGCCGCCGTGCGTGATGGAGATGATGCAACCCTCGTTTGCGATCAGGTCCTCCATGTTGATCTCGCCCTCGTCCGGCACCAGCTGCGTCAAGCGCGGCCCCGCATGTTTCGCGCGGATTTCGCGAAGCTCGCCTTTGATGATTTCGAAGACGCGCGACTCCTTCGCGAGGATGTCGCGCAAATCCTGGATCGTCGTGATCAAGTCCCGATATTCGTTTCCGATTTTGTCGCTCTCCAGGCCGGTCAGTTGATAAAGGCGCAGGTCGAGAATCTGATTCGCCTGGTGCTCGCTGAACGCATACCGCCCGTCGACCAGCCGCGCTTCGTTGCGAATCAGGATTCCGATTTTCTCGACCTGTTTCCTCGTGAACTCGAAGGCCAGCAGTTTTACCCGCGCTTCTTCCCGATTGGCGGAACCGCGGATGATGCGGATGAATTCATCCAGATTCGCCAGTGCGATCAGGTAACCTTCCAGCGTTTCGGCGCGCTCTTCCGCTTTGCGTAATTCGTAGCGCGTGCGGCGCAGCACGACCTCGCGCCGGTGATCGATGTAGGCCCCGTTCGCCTCCTTGAGCGACAAGAGCTTCGGTCGCCCATGATCGATCGCGAGCATCGAGGCCGCGAACGAACTCTCCATCGCGGTGTGCTTGTAAAGATTGTTGATCACGACCTTCGGATTGCCGTCCCGCTTCAGCTCGATTACGACGCGCGTGTTCTCGTCCGATTCATCACGAATCGCGGTGATGTCGGTCAGCACCTTCTCGTTCACCAGGTCCGCGATCCGCTCGACCAGCGTGGCGCGGTTCACGTTGTACGGGATTTCCGTGATCACGATCTGTTCGCGATTCCCCTTTAGCTCTTCGACGCCGGCTTTCCCGCGCACCTTCATGCTCCCGCGGCCGGTCTCGAGATATTGCTTCACGCCCGCCAGGCCGAGCAGTGCGCACCCAGTCGGGAAATCCGGTCCCTTCACGAACTTCATCAGCCCTTCCAGCGTGATGTCGGGATCGTCGATCTGCGCGCAAATCCCGTCGATCACTTCGCCAAGATTGTGCGGCGGAATGTTCGTCGCCATGCCGACTGCGATCCCCGTGCCGCCATTGACGAGCAGGTTCGGGAACGCGGCCGGGAACACGCGCGGCTCCGTCCGCGTTTCGTCGTAGTTCGGCACGAAGTCGACCGTGTCCTTGTCCATGTCGACCATCAGCGCCGCGCCGAGATGCGTCATCCGCGCCTCGGTGTACCGCATCGCCGCCGGCGGATCGCCTTCGACCGATCCGAAGTTCCCCTGACCGTCGACGAGGGTCTCGCGCATCGCCCAGCCCTGCGCCATGTGCACGAGGGTCGGATAAATGACCGCCTCGCCGTGCGGATGGTAGTTACCGCTCGTGTCGCCGCAAATCTTCGCGCATTTCCGATGCTGCCGGTTCGGGAAAAGCGACAGATCGTGCATCGCGTAAAGGATCCTCCTCTGCGATGGCTTCAGCCCGTCGCGCGCATCCGGCAGCGCGCGGGAAATGATGACCGACATCGAGTAATCGAGGAACGACCTCGACACCTCATCGGCGACATTGATCAGCTCGATTTTTTCGTTCGCGTTATACATGAATAGGTGTGCTGGCCGCGGTGCGGCTACTCGTTAGGCCACGGTAACGCTGCTCCCATTCGTTCGAGAGCGCGTCGCTTTGCCGAATGGTCACCGGCGGGCCGATTTGCACTGAGCGCGGCAGGCGGATTTTCAGAAAATCGAAGACCGCGCGGATCGTCCCGGCGTAGTCAGAGCAGAGCCGCTCGTACTCGATCTGGAACGGCTGCAGACCGTCGCGCTGGAAAAAATGCGACCATGTTTGTTCGTCGCGCTCGATCGCGGCGAGACAATCGTCGATCAAAGCGGCGTCGAATTCGGGAGCGTCTGCCTGTTGCTCCTCGGACTTCAGCTTCCAAACGCCGGTTTGTAACGCGCGCGCCTTCGAAATCGCCTGCCGCAATTTATTCTCGCGCACCACGTGCAAAAACTGCAGCCGCGGGAAAGCAGCGCGTAAAACCGCGGCGTCGCTCCCGCCACCGAACCGGCCGCTGCCGCGCAGCCGCCCGAGAAACGATTCCAGATACCAGCTCATCAGTTTGAAACCAAAAACTGCGTTCGCGCTCGAGCCGTTCCGCACAATTCCCTGGACGTAATCGCCGAAATCATCCGCCGCGACGCCGTGCTTACGCGCAAATTTTTCCTCATACTTCTCCAGAAAAAACTGGTTAGGCCGGCCGGCATGACCGGTGGCGGCCAGCCCATCGACGAACAAATTGCTCCCTGTTCGCGCGGTCGCGCAGACGACATAGCAACGCTGCCCGTGGACAAGGCGATTGAGCAGACGCGGCATCGGCGTCGCTACACATCGAGGTTGCGGACGTTCAGTGCGTTGTCTTCGATGTACTGCCGCCGCGGCTCGACCACATCTCCCATCAGCCTCGTGAACATCTGGTCGGCTTCCACGCCGTTATCGTCGTTCAGGTCGACTTGCAGAAGCTTTCGCTTCTCCGGATCCATGGTGGTGTTGAAGAGCTCCTTCGCGTTCATTTCGCCGAGACCTTTAAAGCGCTTGATCTGCACACCGCGGCGGCCGATCTCCACGATTTTCTGATGGATTTCGGGAATCGAAAAGAGCGGATGAACCGTCGCGCGTTCGCCTTCGCCTTCGATTAACTCGAAGATCGGCTGATCGCTCGCCGCGTAGTGGTCAACTTTGAGCCCTTTGCGCGCGAGATCGGCGATGATTTTCTGCACGGTCGCCGCTTCGTGGAGCTCCACTTTCGTTCCGCGCCGGCGCTGGCCGTTGTGCTTCGTGGTCGGAACCGCAGGCGCGAGCGGCAACAGATCCTGGCCCATCTCGTGGTCGAACAGATTCAGATCGAGATTCTCCTCATGAAACCTGCGCACCTCCTGCTCGTCATGGAAATATCGGACCGACTCGTCGTTCCCTTCGCGCACTTTCACGAGGTAGGTCGGCAGCTTGCCCGTTTTCGGATCGCGCTTACTCAGGAACGTCTCGAAGTCCCCGCCGTGGCGGCGGACGGCTTCGCTTTGTTTCGCAAGCTTCTCGAGAAATTCGAGCACATCTTTCAACTGCGCCGCGCTCAGTTCTTTGCCGTCCGCGAGATTCTTCAGGCGCACGTCTTCCGCGCCTAACGAGATCAAAATCTTGTTCAGTTGCACGTCGTCATCGACGTACTCTTCGCGCTTTTTCCGTTTGATTTGGTAGAGCGGCGGCTGCGCGATGTAGATTTTTCCGGCGCGCACCAGCTCCGTCATTTGCCGATAGAAAAACGTCAGGAGCAGGACGCGAATGTGCGAACCGTCCACGTCCGCATCAGTCATGATAATGATTCGCCCGTAGCGCAGCTTCGAAATATCGAACGTGCCTTCGTCTTTCCCGCTCGGATTACCGGCCCCGTCTTCCTTCGGCTTGCCAATTCCCGTCCCGATCGCCGTGATCATCGACTGGATTTCGGTGTTCTTGAGCGCCTGATCGAGACGCGCTTTCTCGACGTTGATCAACTTCCCACGGATGGGAAGGATGGCCTGGTAA
>JALYZW010000239.1 GCA_030945725.1 Verrucomicrobiota bacterium
AGGACGAGCGCCGCGAACGCCGTCGCCACTTTTCGCCCGAACCGCCCCGCGCGTTGCTCTTCTTCTGCTCCCATCGGGCCCGGGACTTCACGGGAACGGCGCATGCCGTGATGGATGTCGCGCGCGATCGAGAGCTGGCGTTGCAGCTTCTCGTCGGTGGCCAGGCGCGCTTCGATTTCGTCGCGTTGGTTCGCCGGCAGGTTTCCGTCCAGATAATCGAAAAGTTTGTCCGGATTCATCGCGCGCGGAGAGCGTGATGCGTGAGCCGTGCCGGCGCAACTCGCCGGCGCGACGAGCCGCGCGTCAAGTCTCGCGTGCCGGCCGCGCGCGCTAACCGTCATCCTGAGCCGCGCAGACGGCGAAGGAGCTCACAGAGGCATCATGATTATCGCCAGTGGAGAGGCAGCAACGCACCCCGAGGGTGATCGCTGTCGCGCGACACCGCGAATGCGCAGTGAATTGGAGAGGTCCTTCGCCGTCTCGTCCCGACTCAGGATGACAGCCGGGAGTGCCGTCGGCCGTGGCGCGATTATCGGTTGGCGAACGGCGATCGGTGAGTCGGCACCGAGCACTCGGCGCCAAGGTAAACGCGCCCCCTTTCGTCATCCCGAGCAGAGCAAAGCGGAGTCGAGGGACCCCGCTGCACGATAATTGGTTCTACCACGGGGTCCCTCGAGTTCGCTCGGGATGACGGCGAGTGAATAAAGCATGCGCGCGCAGCGTTGCTGGAAATGTTAGCCGAAACTGTTAAACAGCTCGGCTAAGCCCGTTCACACCGCGTCGCGAATCTCGTAGCCGATCGGTTTGAACCGGTAATTGTTCGACATTTCCGCCGAGCACGCAGTGAGCCCCACGATCAAATCCATCTCTGCGCGCAACGTCAGAGTATCGCCGGCCTTTGATAACGGCGGGAGAATTTTCAGCGCGCCGTCCCCACCGACTTCGACGTTCATGAAAATGTTCAGCGTGGTGGGAATGGAGTCCGGCGTGATTCCGAAGCGAGCGAGACTTGTCGCCAGGTTTTGGAAACAACTCGGATGATCATCGTGATTCCCGTAGATGATCTGGAACGTCTCGCGGCTGCAGGGCGTGAGCAGAAAATCATGCCTCCCTACGTCGTCAGCCAGCAGCGTGAACATGGGCCTGCTTCGGTTCGAATAGAGGGTGTGACCAGTCGTTAGGTAGATCGTGTTCGCGTAGTCGATGCTGCGCCCGGACGACAACCACTCGCCGAGATCCTCGCGCGCATAAGCCATCAGGTCGGCAACCTGTTCGCCTTCGAGATCTATCACACGCAGGGTCTGGCCGCGGGTTAATTCGAAGGCTGTGCCGCTCTGTGGCTCGATGGGTTTCGGAGTCATGCGACGGATCTTACCACCGCAGCATGCGGATGCATCCGCGCGCGAAATGGAAGTCTAGTGAGCGAACGGGCAACGCCCGGCCGGCGCCGAGTCTGCTGCTTTCGATTTCGCGGCGGTGAAGGGCGGTTGCCAATTTCCCTCGACCGCGCGCCCCGAATATTGGCGCGCCTCCGAGCTCTGTCCGAAATCGCTCAGCATCGGATTGACGCTGCCTTGCAACTGAACATCGCGCTCGCGGATCGTCTCCTGCATCCGCTTCCATTTCCCGTCATTGCGCAGCCGTTCGAATTGTTCGTGCGGATTAAAGACCAGCGTCGGCCACGGAAACCTCCGCGCGTGCCGCGAGCTGTTTGCGTGCAAACCGATTACGTAGAGCGCCTGGCCCGCGAAGCTAAAGGAGAACTGCGGGTCGGCTGGATCGGAGCGCACCGAAGGATCCCAATCGAACTTGTCAGCGTCGATCCGATTCAGCTTCGTCAGCTGCGACCAGAGCTGCTCCTCGAATTTGGCTTCGTCCGCGTCCATTGGGGCGCGGAAAACGGCAATGAACGTAGCGTAATCACTTTCCCGCGTGATCTCGGACCGCGTGAATTCTCGGAGGTCAATCGCGAGCCGAGGGGTGCCCGCATCGGATGCGAGTTCATCGTAAACGCGCAGGACGTAGGCGCCCGCATTAAATGCCGCTTTGGCGCCCACGCACGGAAATTCCGGTTCCAGCACCCAATCCCTAAATACACGCTGGATTTCGTGGTCTTGCACCGCCGATCCCGGCTCGGAGGCACCAGTCGTCATTTCGCAGTCGAACGGTATTCCTTTCATTGCGTAACTAACGTGAATACGCGTGCAAAGGTGACGCTGGTCGCAATTTTATCGTGCGCCGGTTTCTCCTCGATGGCGGTTGTTCTTTCCCCTCGTGGAAATACATTAGGCGGCTCGTGGATGAAGAGGGAAAGCCAATCGTACGCCCGCGCCGGAAGTGGCTCCGAATTATCGGAGAATCCGTCGCTGTTCTCGTCGTTCTCCTGCTGATTTTTCACCGGCCGATCCTGCTCGGCATCGGTCACGCGGCCGCGGTTCATTTCGCGGCCAAAGCGAATCTCAAACTGGATCTGCGGCTGGAAGGCAGTGTTTTCGGCGACCTCGTGATTCGGAATGTCCACGCCACGCCGACCGGGCCGACGATCGTGGAGTCGATCGACGCCGATTACCTTCGCGCCGATTACAATCTGCTCGACCTGCTCCTCCACGGTTCGTCAGCCTTCCTGCACAACGTGGAGGCGCGCGGCGCACGCGTCGTCCTCAATCCCGCGACGGCCGCGGTGCAAGTGAACGTTCCGCCGGACAAGCCGCTCTCCTTGCCCACGATTTTTCCGGATCGGATCCGGTTATCCGACGTGAATGTGATCTTTCGAACTCCGCCGCAGGATTTCATCCTGCAGGGGCTCGATCTCGAGTTGAACCCGAAAGCACCGGGCGAACTGCGCATCGCGCGGCTGCAATTGCCGACCGTGCCGGCGTGGACCGCGATCAGCGGCCGCACCTCCTACGAAAACAAGAATCTCATCATCCGCGACGTGACGCTGGACGGCGCCAATAAGTTTCGCCTGATCGAAATCGACGCATCGAAAATCGCGCAGCATCAGCTCGGCATCTCGCTCGATGCCTCGCTCGCGGGCGGGACGGCGGTGGCGTCGGTCGAATTGAAACAGGTGCCGAAATCGCTCCACGTCGATCTGGAGGCGACGGTGCAAAACATCTCGCTCGATACGCTGCGCGGTTACATCGGGCGCCGTGAAGGAGAGCTGACGGGCACCGTCGATAAAATGGTCGCGAAATTCAGCGGCGTGCTCAGTGCGCCGCGCTCGTGGGTCGGCCACGCGTCGGTCAGCATGCGCGATGTGACCCAGGGGCAGATCGCCTTCGATCGCGCGCAGTTGGAAATTACGGCGCACGATGGCGTGGCTACACTCGAGCGCGGAGAGATCGTCCAGGGCTCGAATTCCATTCAGCTCAAGGGCACCGCCGATCTGCCGAACGACATTCGCGACTTCGGGCGCACAGCGGCCACCGTGGATTTCGGCGCGGCGCTGCCGCAGTTGCGGACGGCGACGGCAAAATTCCCGCAGCCGCTGACCGGCGCGCTCAACGTCACCGGCCACGCGGAGATTCGCGATTCGAAGCTGGAGGCGAAAATTAATTTTAAGGGTGGCGAGATTACTTCCGGCGAAAACCAAGTGGGGCAGGTGAGCGGCACGGCGAACTTCACAAAACAGATGCCGCCGCCCGATGCGCAAACACCTTACTACGCCGATTTGCACTCCGACATTTCGATCGAAGCCACCGACGTGCAGACCGGAAGTATCGTGGGCGACGTCGTCCGCGGCGAGGTCAAGACGGACGGACCGAAAGTCTCGCTCGATCAGCTCACTGCGGTCCGCAAACAAAACACCGTGACGGTGAGTGGCGAATATCAGTTGCCGCAGGATTTCGCGAACGCGAGCCGGCAACCGGCCACGATTAATTTCCGATCGCAAACCGTGGAGACGTCCGATTATTTCCCCCCGGACGCGCCCCATAAATTACGCGGGCCGCTGCAGGTAGACGGCCAGCTCACGATGAAGAATGGTCGTGCGAACGGTCAGCTCCAGCTTTCCGGCGGGAATTTACACTTCGACGATCTGCCGATTCCGGCGATAAACGCGAAGGTCACGGTCACCGACAACGTCGTGCAGTTGCACGAATTCGCGGCGACGTTGGGCGCGCACGATTCTGTCCGCGCCCAGGGAACGTTCTCGCTCGATCAACCCCACGCCTACAGCGGCCAGTTACACACGAGCATCGCTGACCTGAAAACGCTCGAGCCGTTGCTGGCCGCCGCCGGGAATAAAACGGAGCTGGCCGGCGCGCTCTCCATCGACTGGCAGGGAAGCGGGACGGCCGCAAATTTCCAGAACAGCGGCTCGCTGAAACTTGCGTTAACGCAGGGCCGCTATGCGAATCTGGACCACTTGCAGGCGAATATCGATGCGAGTTACACGCCCGAAGCGCTGGACGTTCCGCTCATTTTTTTCCGGAGCGACAAGATGGATTTCCAAGCCAGCCTGCAGGCGAAAGGCGAGACGCTGGAGATCAGCAAAATACAGATCGATCAAGGGCAGGCGAAGTACGCGACCGGTTATATATCGGTTCCGTTTATCTGGAAAAATGTGGGGAGCGAGCGCGCGCTCTCTCCGGAGAACGGCCAGGTGGCAGTCAATATTGTCTCCGAGAATCTGGATCTGAAAAAACTCTTCGAAGACATCGGCCAGAAACCGGTCGTGAGCGGATTGCTCAATGTGAAGATCGACGCGAAGGGGACCCTCGCGGATTTGAGCGGGCGGCTGGAGGTGCAGGCGCGCGAGCTTCGCAGCGAGGTCGCGAAGCTCGAGCCGGCCACCTTTGAATTATCCGCGACGCTGCAGAGCAATCAGCTCGCCATCGCGGGCAAATTCCAGCAGGCGAAAATTCAGCCGGTGGCGATCACCGCGAACTTGCCGCTGAACGTGGCCCAGATCGTGCGCGACAAAAAGTTCGATGAAAATACGCCGCTGACCGCGAAGGTGCAGATGCCGCGCAGCTCGGTTAATTTCGCGCGGCAATTCGTCCCCGCGATCACGCAGCTCGACGGCGATATGGCGTTGGACGTAAACGTCAGCGGGACCGTCGCGAAACCAGTGCTCAGCGGGGCGGGGGACATCTCGGTAAATGTCGCGCGCTTTGCCAATCCGACTTTGCCGGCACTGACCGGATTCAAATCGCGGCTCACCTTCGCGGGCGATACGCTGACGTTTGAGCGTTTCGACGGCCAGCTGGCCGGCGGCCCTTTTCGAATTGGCGGTCGCGTTTCCTTTCCGAAGCTCACCGAGCCGATGCTCGATTTTCAACTGAAGGCCGATAGCGTGCTAGTCGCGCGGAACGATTCGCTGACTGCGCGCGCGGATGCGGATGTGCGTGTGACCGGGCCGCTCAAGGCCGCCAGCGTCACCGGAAATGTCGCGCTCACGAACAGCCAGTTCCTGAAGAACATCGACCTGATTCCGATTGGTTTGCCCGGCCGGCCCGCGCCGCAACCGCCTGCCGAGGCGCCGAATCTTTCGTTCCCGAATCCTCCGATTCGCGACTGGAAATTCGACGTGGCCATCAAAACCAAGGATCCGTTTTTGATTCGCGGGAATCTGGCCAACGGCGGTGCAATCGTGGATCTGCACTTGACCGGCACCGGTTTGCATCCGGGACTCGAGGGGCAGGTGCGGCTGGAGAATGTCGAGGCGACGCTGCCGTTCAGCCGATTACAAATCACGCAGGGTTTTCTCTACTTCGATCCGAGCGACTCGCTGAATCCGAAGGTGGATCTGCAAGGCACGTCGTTGATCCGCGATTACACGATCCACGTTTACGTCTACGGCACGACGCCCGCGCCGGAAGTGGTCTTCACGAGCGAGCCACCGCTGCCGCAGGAGGAAATCATTTCGCTCCTCGCCACGGGAACGACTCGTGAAGAATTACCCGGCAATAATAACGTGCTCGCGGGCCGGGCC
>JALYZW010000247.1 GCA_030945725.1 Verrucomicrobiota bacterium
AACCGACCGCGCTCAGCGGTTCGTACCCTGGCGTTCTCTGGGTCAAACCCTCGGACCCGCGCGTCGTCCTGACTGGCAACGGCTTCCCCACCCAAGATTGTGGAGACACCTTGGATCAAATAGCGTCGGCAAGGGGCATAAAAAAGAAAACAAGCGACTTGGCGGGCACGGTATTGTATGGCGTTGCCGGCGCGAGCGCTATTGCCCGCAGCGACGATGTGGGCAAGACGTGGCAGTTAATGCCGCTCGTCGTCCCTGTGGTGCTGCGAGAACTGGCGATCGATCCGTCCAATCCCGATGTGGTTTATGCGGGATCGATATCGAACAGTTTCAGGTCCTGGGGCGTTCTGAAATCCATCGACCGCGGCGTTACCTGGGTCGTCGTGACCCGGAACGACCGATGGATTCCGCTCGTGGTGGATCGCGCCGACCCGCATACGATTTACGGCTATGGAAATTCGCTAGGTGACGCCGGTCATGTTGGTCCTCTCCACTTCAGCAACGTTTTTCTGAAAAGTACCGATGGCGGAGTGAGTTGGCGTTTGCCCGCCGGGGGACAGGGAATTCCGGTAACTCGCATTCTACAAAATCCGAATGCACCAAACAATCTTTACGCCATGGGACCCATCGGCGTCTTTCGGAGCATGGATAGCGGCGAAAATTGGGAAAGCTTGAACGCCGGGCTGCCAAACCGGAAGGTCTACGATGGCGCGGTTATTTTTGGCGATAGCGACACCGTGTTGGCGGTGTGCTCTCCAGGCTCGGACGCGTTTGTTTCGAAATTGAGCGCCGATGGTTCGACGTTGATCTATCGCACCCAAATTGGAGGGTCCGCCGACGATCGGGTAGCTGCGATGGCAGTCGATACTTCGGGAGAGGTTTGGGTGGCCGGCGACTCGGAATCAGCCGATTTCCCGGCGGCCGCAACCGCATATCAGCAACAGATTCACGGGTTGCGAAACGCATTCGCCGCCCGTCTCGGCATTGACGGCCAGCAACTGAATGCCGCGTCGCTGCTTGGTGGCAGTCTGTACGATTCCACGACGGCCCTGGCTCTCATTCCGGACGGCATTGCCATCGCGGGTTCCGCAAGCTCGATAGATTTCCCCGTGACGGATGCCACGTCACGCGCCATTGCGCAAGGGGGAACCGGTGAGGGCTTCGTGTCGATTTTTAGCCCCGATCTCGCCAGTCTTCGCTACTCGCTATCGCTCGGCCGCGGTTTCATCACCGGACTCGTGGCGCTAAACGGTTCACTCGTGATTTCGGGATCGGCAGCATTCCCAAACGGCTCGATCTTCCTGGACACAATCTCTTACTGAAGCGCTTTCACCAGGTCGGCACTCAGCATGGAAGGCCCCCAATATTTCTCGATGTGCTCGACCACCAACTCCGTGCCTTGATCGTGACTCACGAAAGGCCGTTCCTTGGGATCGTACATCGTATCCGTAAGGTCGCGAACCAGGACACAGTGAATGCCCCAGTTAGTCATCTGCCGGATCGCGAACGAGCGCTTCAGGATGCACATGTTGGTATGCACGCCCATCACCAGCAGGTTGTGAATTCCCTTCCGCCGGAGGAAACTGTAGACCTCCGCGCCGTTGTCGGAAACCACGTCGTCTCCGGTGATGCGCAGCGCGGGATTCTCGCGCGTCCAGGCCTTATAGAAAGCTCCGCCCGTGTCGCAGCCGCCGCGCGAATCGTCGATCGGCAGCGGCGGATCGGTCAGCGCGAGGCTGGGCGGCGGCTCCGCTTTCGCGATTTGCGTTATGCCGATCCGCTGCGGCACTGTCTTGTAAAAATCCATCACCTCCGACGGGGCATGAATGATTTGGACGTGATGTGATCGCGCGAGATCGATAACCGGAGCCATTTTTTGGGCTAACGCATCCACGCGATGGCTCGCGCCCTCGCACCAATGTTTGTCCCACATGTCGCAGATCAGAATTGCGGTTGATGAGACGGGGAAACTGCGCGTGACATTGACGGGGGCCCATTCGCCGCTCCCGCGAAACACCTCGACGCGGCTGCGAACCGGAAGCTGGAGTACGGTCGGGTTTTCGGAGGCAATGCCGCAGAGCACGGCCGAGAAAGCCAGGATGGAGGCGGAGACGACGCGCATTTCGATATTGTAAACTCTATTCACCGCCAAAGGACGTTCAGCCGCTAACCGGCCCAGACGGAGCGGTGTCACAGCCCTCGTCCGTCGGAAGTCGTATCCTGCTGGCGTGCGCCGGAATCCAGCAGGTTCTGTACCACAGACTCCTGCGCGCGGTCGTCCGCCGACGGGTAGAGTCAGTCGAAAAAAAATCGAGAACGGCGCTAGCCGTTCCTGCCCTCCCTTAGAATCGTTTTCAGCGCAACTATGCCCTCGAACAGCGCAGCCAACGTCGCAAACTGGTTGCCATCGGGGTGATATCCGACCTTCATAAATTTGGCCATCGCGTCGAGTGCGGCGGTGAGTTCTTCACCGTTCTGCCATTCCGCGCTGTTCAAGTCCGCCATCAACGTAGGGCTGATCGCCGCGCATTCCGCGAGCAATCGATCCCAGAACCACGTCGTGTAACCTTCGCGGCGATTGATCCAGTCAATCATCGGTTGCGCGGTGCGCCCGATGGTCGGGGCATCTTTGTGGCAGCGCTTGCAAAGTAGAACGAGATTACTTACGTCGTTACCGCCCCCTTCCGCTGCACCGATCAGATGGCACCGTTCGAGGCGCGATAACTTCCATTGGATTTCAATCGAAAGGGGGCGATCCCTGTTTCCGTGGTGACCGGTATAACCGCACGCGAAACAACCGGGCCAGTCTTCATCCAAATTGGCGAAGGTGGGCTTTTCCATCCAATGCCGTGCGATCACGACTATGCTCGGTAGGTTCACGCCTGATTTTGCGGTTAAACGACATCGAATAGCAAGACAGTGTATTGCAAAATGAAATGGCGGCGGCCGACGATGCGGGCGGGCGCGTAAAGGACAATGTCTCAATCGCCAAGCAGCGGAGCCGCCTTCTTCAGATCCGCGACAAACATCTCCATCTCGATCCTTCGCGCATCGGCATCCACCGCCCGCAAGATCGAGGACGGATGCACCGTCGCCATCACATAGCGCGCCAGAGGCGAATCGATCCACTCTCCGCGCTGCCGCGTCACGTGGAATTGTTTTCCGAGCAGCGCCTGCGCGGCCGTTGCCCCCAAACAGACCAGCACCTTCGGACGGATCAGCTCGATTTCGGCGTTCAACCACGGCAGGCAGGCGGCGATCTCAATCGCATTCGGCTTCGCGTGAATGCGCCGCCCGCCACGCGGCTCCCACTTGAAGTGCTTCACGGCGTTGGTCACGTAGGCTTTGGTTCTGTCGATCCCGGCCTGCTCCAAAGCGCGGTCGAGCAGCTTGCCCGCAGCTCCGACGAATGGCTTCCCCTAAGAGGTCTTCCTCGTTGCCCGGCTGCTCTCCCACGAACATAAGCGCGGCATGGATCGCACCCTCTCCGAACACGGTCTGCGTGCCCTTGCGCCACAAGTCGCATGCCCGGCATTGCGCGGCGGATTCGCGCAATTCCTTCAAAGTCATGATGATAATATGGCAGCACTTGGCTCTCCAGACTCCGAGTAAGCGTTCCACTCAAAAACCGGTTGTCCTGCTGCGGCAACTCGGCTTTGTCAGCGCAACGGCATTGGTAGTGTCGAAC
>JALYZW010000250.1 GCA_030945725.1 Verrucomicrobiota bacterium
CAACGATGATCCTGTGGGGAATTAGCCGGGGAGAACGGATGCGCGCGCGACAACTTGTAGGTCTCGTGGTGGCCTTGAGCGGACTTGTCGCGCTCGTCCTACCGGGCGTCTCAGCTCCCTCATGGCGCGGCGCCACTTTGATGATTACCGCCGGGATCGCTTGGGGCATCTATTCATTACGAGGCAAAGGCGTGGCCGACCCGCGGAGCGCGACCGCTGGTAACTTCCTCCGGGCCTTTCCCTTCGCTGTCGTCATGAGCGCGTGCTTTTTCGCACACGCACAAATTGATCTTCCTGGCCTTAGCTATGCCATTCTCTCTGGCGGGATAACCTCAGGGTTAGGCTACGTCATCTGGTATACGGTCTTGCCGTCTCTCAAAGGAGCTACGGCCGCCACAGTCCAATTGTCCGTGCCAGTCTTCGCTGCGTTGTCTGGCGTGCTCCTGTTAGGCGAGCCGCTAACTATCCGCTTTATTCTAGCCTCGATCGGCGTCTTAGGTGGGATCGCGCTTGTTGTGATCGCCCCACGACGGGCGAGGATTCGTTAGGTCACACTAACCGATCGACCGGAAGAACTGCGCCAGATCTATTTGGCGATCCGCACCGCCAATTTGCGGCCTTTGAACTGGATGCCGTTCAGTTTCTTCAAGACCAGCGGCACGCGTGCTTCGGCCACGTCAACGAGGGTCTTAGTCGCCTGCAGATGAATAGCGCCGATTTCCCCTTTCGGAATCGCAGTCACACCGGCGATGACACCGACGAAATCGCCCGGTTGCACAGCGTGTGCGCGGCCGGCGTTGAAGGCGAGACGGACCATGCCCGCTTCGTGTGACACTGTCCCAGCCTCTTCCCGCGGAGCACGCGGCGCAGTTATCGCGCGCTCACGCCGCGGACGCTCGTAATCATCGCGGCTGCCCTCGCGTCGCTCTCTCGCACCCGCGTCCGGGTGGCGCGGCGCATCGCGACGACGATCTTCCGGGATCGCCTGGCCCGGCCGGGATTTGTTTTCACCTAACAAATGGATGAGAGCCGAGGCGATGTCCGTCGCAGAATAATCCTGGGAGAGCAGCCGATCGAGCATCTCATCGTGCCTCGCATATTCGCCCTTCTCCAGAGTCTGGCGGAGAGCTTCCGCGAACGCCGTCGCCCGTTTGCCTTCCACCTCTTCCGCGGAAGGAATTTTTTCCCGGCGAATCCGGCTCTTCGTGAAGCGCTGGATATTTTCCAGTCGATAGATCTCGCGTCCGGCTACGAAAGTGACCGCTTTCCCGCCTTTGCCCGCGCGGCCGGTGCGACCGATTCGATGCACGTAGTCCTCGCCATCATGCGGCAGGTCATAATTGAAGACAACTTCGATATCGTCCACATCGAGACCGCGCGCCGCGACATCGGTCGCGACCAGAATCTCGATCGCACGCTTTCGGAATCTGCCCATCACGCGTTCGCGCATCGCCTGGGTCATATCGCCATGCAGCTTGTCCGCGCTGTAGCCCCGCGCCGTCAGATGCTCCGTTAGCTCATCGACCATCATCTTGGTGGCGCAGAAGATGATCGCGAGCTTTACGTCTTCCAGATCGATCAGACGGCAGAGCACCTCAAGTTTGGAGCGGCGATCGACCTCGTAGTAAACCTGCTCGATCGCCGGCACGGTGAGCGCTTCCGCTTCCACCCGGACATTCACGGGATTGCGCGTGAACTGCTTGATCAACTCCTGGATCGGGCGCGGAATCGTGGCGGAGAAAAACACCGTCTGCCGTTCGTTAGGCACTTCGCGCAGGATCGTCTTGATGTCGTCGATGAACCCCATGTCGAGCATCCGATCCGCTTCATCCAGGATGACCATTTTGATGCGGTCGAGCTTGAGGCTTTTGCGTTCGAGGTGGTCCATCACGCGGCCGGGTGTACCGATAATGATCTGCGCACCCGCGCTCAAGCCGCGGAATTGCCGTTCATAAGATTGGCCTCCGTAAATCGGCAGCTCGCGCACTCCGCGTTTGAAAAAAGCGAGTTTCGCGATTTCCTCCGCCACCTGCACGGCGAGCTCACGAGTCGGGCAAAGGATCAGTGCCTGCGGTGCGCGCGACGCGCCGTCCACGCTCTGGATCGCGGGGATGCCGAACGCGGCGGTCTTGCCGGAGCCGGTTTGCGATTGACCCACCACGTCAGCGCCGCCCAGCAGCACCGGAATGGCGGCGCCCTGGATCGGCGAGGCCTCCTCGAAGCCCATCCGCTCGACCGCCTTGACCAGCTCCGGGGCGAGCCCGAGCTCCGAAAAGAGCTTCTTCTGCATGCCCGACTAAAGCATGTGAATCGCGACAGGCCATCACTCACCTCGGTCGTGGTTTCGGCGGCGGACGACCCCGCGCCGCTGCTCCCAGCCATTTGGCGCAGGAAAAGCTCTCTCGGACGGGTGCCCTGAGCGTCCTCAGCATCCTAAAGGTTGAATCGTGCGCTGACCCGGTGCCGGCTGATCCCAGACTGGAGATCGGCCACATTCTTTTTATCGACGTCGTCGGCTACTCCCGTCTGCTGAATAACGAGCAGCACCAGTGTCTCCAAATCCTGAACCGGCTCGTGCGGCAAACCGATGCGTTTCGAGGTGCAGAGGCCGCCGGTGGATTAACCCGTTTCACCAACCGGCGATGGCATGGCGCTCGTCTTTACGAGCGGTCCTGACGCACCAGTGCGATGCGCACTGCAGTTGAGCGCGGAGCTCCGATCGCACCCCGAACTCGCACTTCGCATGGGAATCCACAGCGGGCCCGTCAGTGTGATCAAGGACGTGAATGACGGCACAAACTTTGCCGGCGCAGGCATCAACCTGGCACAGCGCGTGATGGATTGCGGGGACGGCGGGCACATCTTGCTTTCGCAGCGCGTGGCCGAGGATCTCGCGCACTACCAGGAATGGAAAATCGAGTCTGCACTCGCTGGGCGCATTCGTCGGCAAACACGGCGTCCCACTATCGATCGTCGATCTTTACACGGATGAGTTCGGTAACGCCGCTTTTCCGACGAAGCTTGCACGTGGCGAAAATCCAACTGGGTTCGGACCTGGTTCGGAGTTCGCTCTCGGACGCTTGTTTTGGTCGGCGCAGTCGTCGTCGCGGCGGCGGTTGCGCTTTGGCTTCTGAAGATATCCCCTTCGCGTGAGTCGGACAGTTCGGGCTCGCCGCGCCCGGACGCGCTTCACGCCCCGGCAAAAAGCATCGCCGTTCTTCCCTTCGAAAATCTGAGCGCCAATCAGGAGACCGTCTTTTTCGCGGACGGCGTGCAGGACGAAATCCTCTCGAACCTCGCGAAAGTGGCGGACCTGAAGGTCATCAACCGCACGAGTGTGATACAGTATAAAACTGTCCGCGCGCGAAACCTCCGGCAGATTGCGCAGCAGCTCGGCGTTGCGCACGTCATGGAGGGCAGCGTCTGGGCGCAAACCTACGACCGTGATCTCGCCGACGTTTTTGCAATCCAAAGCGAAATCTCGAAGACGATCGCGGACCAATTGCAGGCGCGCTTATCGCCCCAGGAGCGCCCGGCCCTCGAGCGGCCTGCGACAGCCGATGCGATTCCAGAGCGTTTGTACGTCGAAGCCTTTCAGCAGGTCGAACGCGCTTCCAACCCTGACGCCAAAGCCGCACTACTCGAAGCCACTACGCTGCTCGACGAAGCGATCGCCCGCGATCCGCATTTCATCCGCGCTTACGGCTTACTTTTCACCGCGCAAGTCGATCTTTATTGGCAAGGCTTCGATCATACGCCTGCTCGGCTCGAGCTGGCGCGAACCACGATTCGAGAAAGCCGCACAAGTCGAGCCTAACGCTAGCGAAGTGCATCTCGCGCGTGCGGATTTCGTTTACAAAGCCTCCCGCGATTACGATCGCGCCCGCGCCGAACTCGAACTCGCGGCGCGTGACTGGTTTGTTGGCCTCGCCGCGCGCACCTTTGGCGACCGAGCTCGCGCGTTGGCTGCCTTCACCGCCGCCCGTCTCGTGGAAGAGAAAATCGTCGCGGACCAGCCGGATTATGCGCCGGCCTGGAGCAGGCTCGGATTGATGGACGCCGCGCTCGGGCGCAAAGAGGAAGCCGTCAACGAAGGCCGGCGCGCCTGCGAGCTTCTGCCAGTCGCGAAGGATACGATCGATGGCCCGAGTTACCTAACGAACCTGGCCATGATCTACGCGTGGGTAGGGGAGGAGGATCTGGCCTTCGAGACGCTCGCCCTTTCGGCATGCATTCCGGTCGGCGTGACCTACGGGGAATTAAAGCTCTACCCGCAGTGGGATCCCCTGCGCGGTGATCCGCGATTCGACAAGATCGTCGACTCCCTCGCTCCGAAGTCCTGATATCCGGCTTCGGCCGAAGGAATCGCGGCGAGGTATGGTAGCTGACGGCGTTCCCGACATCACGCATCGAGCGGACTGACGACTCGCTTCCACGCGCCTCCAGCACGTAAGCTATGGGCATGGAAAAGAATCGGCTCGAAGCCTTCAGCGATGGTGTGCTGGCGATCATTATCACGATCATGGTGCTGGAATTAAAGGTGCCGCATGGATCCGATGCAGCAGCGCTGAAACCTCTCCTTTCGGTGTTCCTCAGCTACGTCTTGAGCTTCATCTACCTCGGCATCTACTGGAACAACCACCA
>JALYZW010000255.1 GCA_030945725.1 Verrucomicrobiota bacterium
GGCAACGTACGGCGGTAAATGCGAAATCGCGTCGCACACGCTCGCGAGGTCCTTCGCCGCGCTGCGCCGGCTCAGGATGACAACGTTTGGTGGCTCGCTTTTTCATCGTCGGAAATCGGAAACGCGCGCGCCGTGCTCGACGTATTTGTGCTCGAACTCCGACGCGAGTTCCGCCGCGAAATTGTCCATCTCGACGATCATCGCGCGGATGCTGGTGACGAGAAAATTGTAGCCGAACATCGCGGGGATCGCGACGCAGAGCGCGGTCACTGTTGTGATGAGCGCGCCGGAAACGCCTGGCGCCATGGCGGCCAGATTCGCCGAGCCCGCGACGGCGACGTCGGTGAACGTGTCCATCACGCCCCACACCGTCCCGAGCAATCCGAGAAACGGCGCGCCGCTCGTCGCGCTCGCGAGGAGGATCATCTGCGACTCCAGTTCCAGTGCTGTTTCGCCGACGGCACGTTCCATCGCCGCATGCACCGCATGCATCTGGGCTGGCGATATTTTGTCCGCGACATCGAGCCGCGCGCGAAAAGTTTCATCGACTTCCGCAGACCCGAGCATTTGAAAACTCATCTCGCGGCAGCCTGCGCGATAGACATTAAACAAGGGCGCGCCGGAGAACCGCCCGCCTTGCTGGAACAAGCGCAGCGGCTGCCGGTCCTGCCGAAACGCGGTGATGAAACGCTTCGTCTGCTTCCGCGCGAATTGGATCACGCGCAGCTTCGTCACCATCACCGACCAGCTGAAAACGGAGCCGATGCAGAGCACCGCGAGGACGAGCTTGCCGGCGACAGTCGAATGTTCAAAAGCGAACAGCAGACCGCCCGCGGCGAGGGTGTTCGAAAGTTCCGGAAGTCCCAAGTTGCCGTCTTAAATACTGGAAGGGCGGCCGGATGGAAAGAAACCATCGCGGCTCTTACGTTTGTCATTCTGAAGCGCGGAGACGGTGAAGGATCTCGCCCATTCACGCAGGGCGCCCGCGGTGTAAGACGCGTCAGCAATCACCTGGCGGCTTTGTCGCTGCCGTACCACTTGCAGGAAACCATCCTGTTTTTGCGAGGTCCTTCACCGTCTGCGCGGTTCAGGATGACGGAAGGAGCGCGGGCGCGATTTGGGGCGAGTGGATCGCTTCACACTTCGCACAACGCGAATGCGCCGCCTGAATCGCTGACAGCATTCAGGATGACTTGTCGTTAGCTCGCTTCCGCCACGGCCGTCGATCCGTGCGGATAGGTTGGCCGCATCCTCGCCGCGATGATGAACGCAAGGCCGAGCGCGATGAGGAAAAAGGAGAAGAATTGCCCGCGCGTAAACATTCCAACGAGTGGCGCATCCGGTTCGCGGAAAAATTCCACCACGATGCGAAAGATCGCGTAGAAGATGAAAAACAAACCGGTTAAAACGCCGTTTGGCGTGCGCAATCGCGTACGGACAAACCACATGATCGCGAAAAGGACAACGCCTTCGAAGAACGCTTCGTAGAGCTGCGAGGGATGGCGCGGCGTGAGGATGCCGCGGAGGATCGGACCGATCGCCGGTTGATGTCGCAATCCTTCGATGATCGCTTCTGGCGTATTCAGCGTCGTGCTGATTTGCTGACACGCCGCCACTGCGCGATCGGCTTCGTCTGCGTTCGCCGGTTCGAGCAGCTCTTTCGGAAATTGCATCGCCCACGGCACATTCGCGGCGCGGCCGTAAAGCTCGCCGTTGATGAAATTTGCGCACCGGCCGAAAAACAACCCGATCGGCGCCGCGACCACGAGGTTGTCTCCGATATTGGTCCAGCGGACCTTATGCCGGCGGGCAAAATAGAGCGTAAAAAGAACCAGGCCCAGCATCCCTCCGTGGCTCGCCATCCCGCCTTCCCAAACCCGAAAAATGGAAAGCGGGTCCCGCAGCATTTGCGGCCGATAAAAGAGAACGTAGCCAAGCCGCCCGCCGATCATCACCCCGAACAAAGCAGCCCAAGTGATGAAGTCGCCGACCTGCGCGACGCGCAGGTCGAGATAGCCGCGGCGCGCCAACCTAACGAGTAGTAGATATCCGCAGAGGAACGCGGAGACGTAAGCCAGGCCGTACCAACGCGGCCCGACATTGCCCCAGAGCCGGAAAATGAACGGATCGAGGTTGTGGAGGTAGTAGGCGAGCATCGCGACTGACTAAAGCGGCCATCGCGAATGAAGTCGAGGCGCGAGGAACACGCCCATCGCCGTCATCCTGAGCCGCGGCAGACGGCGAAGGATCTTTGCGATTCAGGCCGCGCGATCGCATCGTGGCGCGGCAGCAATCATCCAGGCGCTCCGTGGCTGCCGTGCCACTCGCGGTAAACTCTCGTGCTTTTGTGAGGTCCTTCGCCGTCTGCGCGGCTCAGGATGACAGAGCTGGCGCACGCGCGCCGTTCTTGCGCTGATTGATGCCCAGCGTCTCGCGCAGGAATGGCGCCGTCCGGCTCACTCTATTTTTCGCGACTTCTTCCGGCGTGCCGCACGCGACGATCTCGCCGCCTTCGGCGCCGGCTTCCGGCCCGATGTCGACGACGTAATCCGCTTCTGCGATCACGCAAAGATTATGCTCGATCACGATGACCGTGTTCCCCTCATCGACCAGTCGGTGCAACACTTTCACGAGCAGTTCCACGTCCGCCATGTGCAAGCCGATCGTCGGTTCCTCGAGCAAATACAGCGTCGATTTCGGCTTCCGCATTTTTCGCAGGCGCTCGTTCTGCGTGCGGCCGATTCCGCGCGAAAGCTTCGTTACGAGTTTCAGGCGCTGCGCTTCGCCGCCGCTCAACGTCGGGCTCGGCTGCCCGAGCTTCAGATAACCGAGCCCGGTCTCGACCAGCAAATTCAACGGACGCGCGATCTTGTTGTTCGCCGCGAAAAATGCTGCCGCCTGTTCGATCGTCATTTCCATGACGTCGCCGATGCTCTTTTCGTTGTAGAGCACCTCGAGCGTCTGCGGCGTGTAGCGCTTGCCGCTGCAATCTTCGCACGGCACGTAGCTGCTCGGCAGGAAGTTCATCTCGAGCTTGATCACGCCCTGGCCTTTGCAGCTTTCGCAGCGACCGCCTTCCGCGTTGAACGAGAAGCGGCTCGATGTATAACCGCGCACCCGCGAGACCGGCAGTTGCGCGTAGAGATTCCGAATCTCGTCGAACACTTTGATGTACGTCGCGGGCGTCGAGCGCGACGTCTTGCCGATCGGCGCCTGGTCGACTTCGAAGACCGCCTCGATTGCTTCCGCGCCAGTTACGGCGGAGAGCAGCTCGCGCTGAGCGCTTTTCTTTTTCGGAAGCTGATCACGCACCGCGGGCAACAGCACGGAGCGCATCAACGTTGATTTGCCCGATCCCGAGATGCCGGTGATCACCGACAGTCGATCAACCGGGAAACGTGCGTCGACGTTCTTCAAATTATGCGCGGACGCGCCACGGACTTCGACCCACCGCTCCACATCCCGCAGCGATCGGCGGTCCTTCCGCGTCGGATGGCAGAGCGGATTTTTCAGGCAGCGGCCAGTCTCGGAGCGGCCATCTCGCTCGATTTCTTCAAGCGTACCTTGAACCACTACCTCGCCACCGTGCACGCCCGCGCCCGGCCCCAAATCGATGATGTGATCGGCGCGCCGCATCGTCTCCTCGTCGTGCTCCACGATGACGAGCGAATTCCCTTTTTCGCGCAGCGCAGTGAGCGTGTCGAGCAAGCGCAAATTGTCGCGCGGATGCAGCCCGATCGTCGGTTCATCGAGCACGTAAAGAACGCCGCGCAGATTCGAGCCGAGCTGCGCCGCGAGCCGAATGCGCTGCGATTCCCCGCCGCTCAACGTCTTGGCGCTTCGGCCTAACGAGAGGTAGCCGAGGCCGACGTTCTCCATGAACTCGAGTCGCTGCTGAATTTCCGGAACGAGATCGGCCGCGATCGTTT
>JALYZW010000314.1 GCA_030945725.1 Verrucomicrobiota bacterium
CGCCGTCTCCGCGGCTCAGGATGACAAAATTCCGCGACTCGGGATGACGAGACTGCGCGACTCACCACGACGAATCGTTCGGCCCCACAGTTCCTGAGTTGGACGCGGCGATCGAGGCCACTCGTTAGGCCGCGGCACCGCTCGTCGGCAGCAGGCTGCGCAGGAATTTTCGGAAGGCCGCGGGATCGCGCAGTCGGTATCGCGCGCGGGAGGGCTCCGGCCCCACCTTGATCGAAATGAGATTAGCGGCGTCGATTTCGAACATGCTCTCATCCGTCTGATCGTCGCCGGCACAAAGCACGAAGTCGTATTTGTGGCCGTGCATCAGGCGCTTGATCGCCGCGCCTTTCGATATTCCGCCGGAAGTTACTTCCACGATCTTGCGGCCCTGCCGGATTTTGACCGGCTCGTTCGCCAGCATCGTGCCGAGCTCGTGCGTCAGCTGGTTCGCTTTCCAAGTGCCGAATTCCGGATCGGTATTGCGGTGATGCCACACGAGCGAGGTCCGTTTCTCCTCGATCGAGCTTCCGGGCGTCGATTGCTCGTAGAGTCGAAGCAAGCCGCGAATCTCGTCCTTCCAGGCGTAACTCAGATCGCGGTCCCATTGCTCCCACTCGCCGCTCCCGCGGCGGCGAACGGCGGCCCCGTGTTCGGCGATCAATGCAATGTCCGCGTCGCCAAACCACGAATCCAGATCCTGCGGCGTCCGTCCGCTGATCAGCGTGACTGCGAGATTGGAATGTCCGCGGAACTCCGCGAGAAGCGAGCGCGTCTCACCCGTTGGTTTCGCGGCGCGCGGTTCGCGTTCGATCTCGCGCAAAGTGCCGTCATAATCGAGGAAGAGGGCGACGCGACCGCCGGCGGCAATTGCGCTCTTGAGTTTTTCCGCGAGATCTTCCGGATCGCCCGCGGGTGCCGGTTGCTCCGCACGCGTCGAGGTGAGCTGCTGGATAAATGAGCGGGCCCAATGCTGCGCATCATACTTCATGACGCGCTCACGCATCGGTTGATTGCTCGCGCGTTTTTCATCCGGCAACATCGCGAGCGCTTCGCTCAGCTTTTGCGCGACGGCGCGCGTGTCGTACGGGTTCACCAACACCGCGTTCGAAAGCTCCTCCGCCGCGCCCGCGAATTCACTCAACATCAGCACGCCATCATGCTCGCGCTGGCAAGCGATGTATTCCTTCGCGACGAGATTCATCCCGTCGATCAACGGCGTAACCATCCCGACATCGGCGGTCGCGTAGAGCGCGCAGAGATCGGTGAAGTCGACCGAGCCGTGAATGAAGCGGATGGGACTACTGTTGAGCGTCGCGTATTGACCGTTGATCCGGCCGACGCGCGCCTCCGTTTCTTCGCGCAGTTCCTTGTATTCCTCGACTTCTTCGCGCGACGGCACGCTCACGAAAATGAATTTGATCGCGTCGCGTTCCGGCGGATCCAGCACGGAGAGGAATTGCTCGATCGCATCGAGCCGATGCAGAATTCCCTTCGTGTAATCCATCCGTTCGACCGACAGGACGACGCGTTTTTCAGCGTTCGCCTGAATGAATTCATCGCGCCGTTGCGCGAACGCCGGCGTGTCGAGCGTTTCGTCGAACTTGCGCGCATTAATGCCGATCGGGAACACGCCCATCGCGCTGGTGTGCCCGTCTTCGCTGCGGATGCGGGTGATCTCCGATTCGAGCCCGAGCAACCGCAGGACCGTGCTGCGGAAGTGGCGCATATAACCGAAAGTGTGAAAGCCGATCAGATCCGCGCCGAGCATTCCCGCGACGAGCTCGCGACGTTTCGGATGACAGCGAAACGTCTCGAACGATGGGAACGGCGTGTGAAGAAAAAAGCCGATCTTCAACTCCGGCATGCGCTCGTTCAGCATCTGCGGGAGCAGCATCAGCTGGTAGTCGTGGACCCACACGAGGTCGGCCGGCTTCGCAATTTCGAGCACCTTCTCCGCGAAGCGCTCGTTCACGTTCCGATAGTCGTCCCACCATGCGGGGTCGTAGCGCATGTAGTTCGGCATGTAATGGAGCAGCGGCCAGATGCTCGAATTCGAGAAGCCTTCGTAGTGGCCCGCGATTTCCTTTTCCGTTAAAAAAACGGGCCTGCAGCCGTGCTCGTGAATGAGCGCGTGTTCGACCTCCGCTCGGCGCTCCGGACTTTCGATCGCAGCACCGGGCCAGCCGATCCACTTCAGGTCGAACTCATCGGCGCCTAATCCTTCGAGCGCGGCGACCAAGCCGCCGGACGACTTTGTGATCGTCTCGCCGACAGTGACCGGAAGCCGGTTGGAGACGTTGATCAGCGTGGTGGTCATTCGAGGCCTAACGAGTCAGTTTTCAGCCGCTCGCCTTTCGATCAATTTGTTCGTGGCGGGGCACGGTGTCGCCTTGCAGATAAGGCCGAAGCCAGACGCGTTCGATGACCGGATACGAAGCGACCACAGGCAGAATCACGATTATCCCTACGACACCGCCGATCGCGCCGGCGGCCAAGCAGGCGAGCAGCACGGTGAGGGTCGAGAGTTTTAGCGCGTTCCCGTAAACCAGGGGCACGATGAAGTAATCTTCCGCGAATTTGTACGCGATGTAGAGCGCGGCCACGATCAACGCCGTCGTTCCCGACACGCTCGACGCGACCGCGATGGCGGGGATGGTGAAAAGGAAAAAGCCGATTAATGGCAACACGTCCAACACGGCCGCGAGAACCGCAAGAGCGAGCGCGTTCGGCACATGCAAGACTGCCAGAACGACGAAGGCATACGCGCCGCAAAGCGCGGAGGTGACGAGCTGTCCCGCCACGTAATGCGAAACGACCGAGGTAATTTCCTTCGCGGCCTCCGCTGCCTTTTTCCGCTGCACCCGCGGCAGAAGCGCGAGCAGCCATTCCGAGACGCGCTTCCCGTCCGCCAGGAAGTAAAGCGCGATCACGAGCATCAGAAAAAACTTCGCCACGCCTTCGAGGGCGAAACTCGCCCACGATAAGATCTGCTTGGCGAGTGGCTCGGGGTGGCTGAAGGCCGAAGCCCCCATGATGTGATCCGCCGAATCGCGCACCGGTCCGGACGACGGAAGCTGTGCCAGTATCTGGTCGCGCAGCCGCGGTAGATTCCCGATTAACGCGCCACCCTGGCTGGCGATCGTGGGCAAAAGGAGGCCGAAAAAGAGAAAGGCAGATCCGAAAAGCAGGACACCGCAAAGAAACAAACTTGTCCAGCGTGGCCAGCCTTTGCGTTGGGTCCAGCGGAGGACGGGCGCGAGGCTGAGAGCGAGAAGCAGCGCCAGGAACAGCAGCTGCAACAGCGGCGCCAGCCGAATCACGACATAGACGAGGACGCATGCGACCAGGATCTTCAGGATCGTGACCCACGAAATCGTCAACTCGGTGCGCGCATTCACTTAAGACCTTCGTGCCGGTCGTGGTCCTCGACGGTAAGATTCCGTCCGGTGCAAAAAACGTCCGCCGCCCGCCGCGCTAGGAGGGGGCTTTGATCCTTACCGCGACAGCGACAAACCGCTAACCACGTCGCCCATCGCTCGTCGTGTTCCGCGACCCGAGATAGCGGTTCACTAGTTTCGACGCGAAAGTGAGTGCGACGATCCGAATGATCCAGCGAAACATAATGGTTTAGCTATTTGCCTTCGGACCGGACGACATGGCCGACGACGTGATGTCATCCGCACCGGCGGTCTTGAAAATTTCCTTGGCGCGATCCTGCTCCGTGCTGTCGTGCGCATGGACGGCGATCAGGTAATTGCCCGTCTTCAGCTTCTCCTCGTATCGCTTCGCTTCGATCTCCGGAATTCCCATCCCGATTAATCCGCCGACCACTCCGCCGGTCGTCGCGCCGATCGCAGCGCCACTCAATGCCGCCATGATCGGACCCGCCGCGATGAAAGGTCCCACACCCGGGATCGCGAGCGCTCCGATGCCGGCGAGCAAGCCCAAGACGCCGCCGGTGACTCCGCCAGTCGCCGCGCCGGTCGCCGCGCCTTCCGGCGCCTTGGTCGCTTTCACATGTCCGATGTCGTGCTTGCCTTCGGTATCGGGCAGCAACACGGAAATCTCGGAGCTCGGGAAACCAGACGTTTGCAGCCGCTCAACGATTTGCTCGGCTTGCGAATGGGACTTGGCGATACAGAAAACTGATGTTTTGGACATGATATGGGTGGCTTGGGCCGGGTTAATTAAATTACTTTTTAACTGCTTTCACTTCGAGCTGGTTCGCGATTTTCGCTTTGCCCGCGGCCGCGTGCGCCAGCTTTTCGATCGTCGCTTTTTCCGCCGCCGTGTTGACGGGCCCGCGCAGCGTGACCATCCCGTTCGCGGTGATGATTTTCACATTCTTGGCCAGCATGCTGAGTGAGCCGTCATGGACCACCGCACGCCGAGTTGCCGCCGTGATCTGGATGTCGCCGGAGCTGTTGGATTGGTCGCCGGACGTTTTCGCCTGACCGGATCGATCTCGTGCATTACGCGCGGTATTGTCCGCCGGGGCCGGGGTTGCCTTCGGATTGTCCGCTGCCATCGCAGAGGAGAGGAATGCGGAAAAACAGACGATCGTAAGAGTAGCTGGCTTCATCATGGAGGTCGCCGACTGGCGGCAGGAATGATACGAAACTCGCGGAGGCGGTGGCCCCTTCGCGGTCGCAGTTGCCTCGATAAATTAACTTCGCCGAGGCAATCGCGATCCGATCATGGACGTCCGTTAGGCTCGACGCAGCGCTGGTATGTTCGCGTCCTTTGTGGAACGATCTGAGCCATGGCTTCGCCGGAACTTTTCACCGTGGAGCATGTCGCCGAGGTTTTGGGCCACTGCCAGGAGGAGATCATCAGCGAGTGGCGAATCCAGGCTGGCGAGCTCCTGCGCAACCTCGATTTGGACAAGCCGACCATCACCGATCACCTGCCCGACGTGATCGCCGAGATCATCAGCGACCTGGCGATGAGTCGCCAGGGCACACTTTCCGTCGAGCATGCGCGAGGGAGTCCGCCTGTGCACGGCGTGCAGCGTTTTCACGACGGGCTCGATCTCGGCGAAGTGGTGGCCGAGTACAATCTGCTGCGCGTCGCGTTCATCACCATCGCGGAACGACACGATCTTTATCTCGTGGGAGAAACCGCGCGCATCATCAATCATCGGATCGACGAAGCGGTCCGTCTCGCCGTGATGGCTTTTGCGGCGCAGCAAGCGCTCATCCGGAAAGAGCAGGAGGACGAACACCTCGCCTTTATCGCGCACGATTTGCGGACGCCGCTGAATGCGGTCTCGCTCCTGGTATCCACCTTAAAAGAGACGCTCCCGCCAAAGGCGATCGGGTCCGCCGAGGATCTGTTCGAGATCATCGCGCGCAACCTCGCCCGCGTGGACGACCTCATCACGCGCGTGCTTGAGACCAAGATCCAGACAACGGCCAGCGGCAGCTCCTTCCGCCCGGAATTCCGCACCTTCGAGCTCTGGCCCCTGGTGCAGCGCTTGATCATCGATCTCCGCGCGGTGTCCTCCACGCACGACATCGAGGTGGTGAACGAGATTCCGCACGCGCTCACCGTTCACGCTGATGCCGGGCTGATATCGCAGGTATTTCAAAATTTGCTCGGCAACGCTTTCAAATATGCCGCGCGCGGGACCGTGGTGGTGACCGCGCGCGACAACGAACAAAGCGTGAGCTGCGTGGTGCACGATAACGGCGCAGGCATACCACTCGAAATGCTCGCGAGAGTGTTCGAGAAAACCGCGACCGATCCGGAAAAAGAAGGCACCGGACTGGGGCTCGCGATCGTGAAACAGATTGTCGAAGCGCACGGCGGCACCGTTACTGCAGAAAGTAACCATGGGTTGGGCGCGACGTTCTATTTCACGATTCCAGCTGGGCCGAAGCGTTGAGCGATCACTCTGACCGGTCGGAGCCGAGCGACTAATATATGTTCTACCAGATTGTTTCTTTGATCGGCGCGGCCATGATTCTGAGCGGCTACGGCGGTCTGCTGATCGGATGGTTCGACCGGGATAACCGGCTCTTTAACACGCTGAATTTTGTCGGCTCCGCGCTCCTCGCGTGGATCGCGATCATCGATTGGCGCGTCGGCTTTATCGTGCTGGAGGGGGCCTGGGCGGTGCTCTCGATCCCGGGAATGATCCGGCCCAAACGCCCGGTCTCACTGTAGTCGCAGCGCAATGATGTTTGCCGCTCTGCGCCGATGGTGCCATCATCGCGCGCTCGCCCTTTGAAAACGATCGCATCAACCCTCGCGCGCACCGCTGACGGACGGGCGAACTCGCGCAGCTCTCGTCCTGGCAGCGCGCGCACTTTGGCGCCGACCGTCGACCAGGTCATGGTCGAAGAACGCGCGGCCGCCTTCGGCAAGCGCAGCATCAAGACCTCGGCGAAATTGCAGGGTCTCAAACTCGCCATCTCGATGATGGATCTGACGACGCTCGAAGGCAAAGATACGCCCGGAAAAGTCGCCTTCGTCTGCCGCAAAGCGATGCAGCCGCTCGATCAACGCTACGAAGTTCCGTCATGCGCGGCGGTCTGCGTTTACGGAACCATGGTGCGCGCGGCGAAGAAATTTCTCGGCGATTCCGGCGTCAAAGTTGCCTCGGTCGCGACAGCGTTTCCGACCGGCCTGATGCCGCTGCGGTTGAAGCTCGAAGAAGTCCGGGCCGCCGCGCGCGAAGGCGCGGACGAGATCGACATGGTGATCGATCGTGGCGTTTTCCTCGCTGGCCATCACGATCGCACCTTCGACGAAATCGCTGCGACGAAGGAAGCCTGCGGCGCCGCGCACTTGAAAGTGATTCTCGAAACCGGCGAGCTGCAGACCTACGACAATGTACGGATTGCGAGCGACCTCGCGATGCGCGCCGGCGCGGATTTCATCAAGACATCCACGGGCAAGATTTCGCCGGCGGCGACGATGCCGGTGACGCTGGTCATGCTCGAGGCGATTCGCGATTACTTCTACGCGACCGGCATTCGCATCGGCATGAAACCGGCCGGCGGCATTCGCACCGCCAAGCAGGCGCTCGCTTACCTCGTCATGGTGAAAGAGACGCTCGGCGACGATTGGCTGACACCGGATTTGTTTCGGTTCGGCGCAAGCACACTCGCGAATGATGTGCTGATGCAGATCGTGAAAACGGTCGACGGCAACTACCAGAGCGCCGACTATTTTTCTCTCCCGTAGCGGTCCTGTGCGTCGTCGCACCGTCAAGTTTCTGGTAACCGGGACGCTGCTCGCCGGTGTGGCCGCGATCGCAGCCGCAAATGCGTGGATCATCCGGAGCGCGCGCGGCCTCGTCTTCAGCGATCTGATGAGCGCTCCGGGAAACGACGTCGCGCTGGTCCTCGGCACATCCGAGTTCACTCCGGCGGGCGCCACGAATCGGTTCTTTACTGGCCGCATCGAGGTGGCGGCACGTCTCTACGATGCAGGGAAGGCGCGCCACTTCCTGCTCAGTGGAAAGCACACCGAGTCGTATGATGAGCCGGGCGCGATGCGTGACGCGATGATCGCGGCCGGCGTGCCCGAAACGGCGCTCACGCTCGACGGCGCCGGCTTTCGCACCCTCGATTCCGTGGCGCGCGCAAACGCCGTGTTCGGCCTCTCGCAGTTCACGATTGTGACCGACGATTTCCACGCCGCGCGCGCCGTTTTCCTCGCGCACCATTTCGGGGCCGCTGCGATTGCCGTTACCTCACACCCGATGTCGGCGGGTTCGTCGAAAGAGACTCGGATGCGCGAGATCGCCGCGCGTTGCCGGGCGTGGCTCGATGTTTACGTTCTGCGCCAACAGCCGAAAGTGCTCGGGCCGGGATCGCGCATGGATGTGGCTGCACCTGACTTCAAGACCACAGCCGATCGCGTGGCCGAATTCGGAAACGCGGTCCGCGCGCGGATGCAGCCGTATTTTCAAGCGGCCGGCGTCGATTATCCGCCCGCGCACCTTGCGCTCGTTGGCCTGAAGGCGGAGCGCTCGCTGCAGCTTTATGGGGCGAACGCGGACAGCCGCTTCCGATTAATCCGCACGTTCCCGGTGCTGGCGGCGAGCGGGCAGCCCGGGCCGAAATTGCGCGAAGGGGATCGTCAGGTGCCGGAAGGCATTTATCGCGTCGAGCTGTTGCATCCGAACAGCCGTTATCACCTCGCCTTGCGCGTGAATTACCCGAACGAATCCGATCGCGTACATGCGCAGCACGAAGGCCGCACCGAACCCGGCACCGACATCATGATCCACGGCGGCGACCATTCCAGCGGCTGTCTCGCGGTCGGCGACGAAGCGGCCGAGGACCTGTTCGTCGTTACCGCGCTGGCGCGCGACCGGCACATCCCCGTGATCATCGCACCGACGGATTTCCGCGTGCACGCTTTCGATCCGCCGACTGGTTCGCCGCCGTGGACGGATTCCCTCTACACCGAACTGCGCCACGCGCTGGCCGACTTCCCGAGTTCCTGATATGACCAACGCCAAGACGAAGACGCCACTCCAGCGCGGGGCAAAAAGCAGCAACCGTAAACTCCGATTCAACGGTTACCTCGAGCCGACCGGACCGAAAGGTGCGTGGTGTTTTCTGGCCGCGCCGTTCGATGTCGAGAAAACTTTCGGGACGCGCGGACGCCTCCCGGTTGCCGGCACGATCAATGGCCATGCGTTCCGCAGTTCGTTCGCGCCGATGGGAGGGCGCCATCTTCTTTGCGTCAACAAACAGATGCAGACGGGAGCGCAGGTGAAGCCGGGCGATATCGCGAAATTCGTCATCGAACGCGATGACGCGCCGCGCGACGTAGAAGTGCCGCCACTGTTAAA